>JALORD010000276.1 GCA_025459145.1 Pirellulaceae bacterium
CCTCTCGGACAAGCCGTCGCGCGACGAGCTTGTGGAAATCGGCCAGCGCTGGAGCCCCTTCGCCACCGTGGGAAGCTGGTACTGCTGGCGACATCTCGAATGGCGCAAGGCGGCGAAGACCGGCGCTTAGGGACGCACGGAAGGCAACTTTGCCTCGTGGGCGGAAGCACCAAGGACCACGCACCAAAACCCAAACAAATCCGAAGGACCAAATACGAAGGTTCCAAACAGAGTGAACTGCGGCGCTCTTGCCGTTTCGCCTATTCCGCTTGCTTGCAGAAATCGACGATCCGCGACACCACTTCCTCGGGCCGCTCGTGCTGCAACCAGTGCGTGTTGTCGGGAAATACCGCCAGCTCGCCCCGCTCGCACATCGCCAGACTTCGTTCAGCCCCTTCAGGACCGATGAACTTGTCGCGGCGGCCCCAGAGGATCAACGTTGGCGGCTCGATGCGGTCGTGCTTGGGCCGCGCGGCGCCGTAGCGGAACATGGCCCGGTACCAGTGGAGCATCGTCGTGATCGAGTCGGGCTGGGAGGCATCCGCGGCAGGCTGTGACCAGGCCTCGCGATACGCCTCGAACTGCTCATCGCCAAACGTTCCCGGCAGGCTGCTCGACTGCATGCCGCGATAAAGATCGCGCCAGCCGTTGCGCCGCGCCGCCCAGTCGACAAGTCCCGGAATCTGAATCGCGAACATGTACCAACTGCGGAGCATTTGTCGCGGACTGGTGCGGAGCAATCGGCGCATGACGAGCGGATGCGGCACGTTGATGATCACCAGGCGCGCGACCCGCTCGGGGAAGTTCTGCGCCACCCACCAGGCCACCGCTCCGCCCCAGTCGTGCCCCACCAGAATCGCTTGCTGACGCCCCGCCGCATCAATCAGCCCGATCACATCAGCCGCCAGCCGATCGAGCGTGTAGTCGCGAATCCGCGGCGGCTTGTCGCTCCGGTTGTAACCCCGCTGGTCCGGTGCCCAGACGCAAAAGCCGGCATCCGCCAGCGGGCCGATATGCTTTTGCCAGCCGCCCCAGAACTCGGGAAAGCCGTGCAGGAGCAGCATCAGCGGGCCGTCGGCTGGCCCCGCCTGGGCGACGTGGAGCGTCGCCTCGCCCGCATTCACGCCAGCAAACTCGATTGAACTCATGGCATTTCGTGCACACTGCAGCCGAAGTCGCTCAGCACTTGCACCAATCGCTCGCGCAAGGTGTCGGACGCCTCGTGCAACTCGAACCGAAGATGCTGCCAGGTCCAGGTCGCTTCGGCCCGTCCGCCGCCATCTGGAATCACCAAGAGCCCTGGTGTTTCAAGATGTTCGGCGAATTCCGCTTTGAGCCGATCCAGGATTTCCTTCACGGGCAGGTCGACGAGCCCGTCGACCTCTTCGCCCCACACGAGCTCGCGGCCGATATCGTCGGCTGAAAGCGGATGCGCCGGCAGCGCTTTCCAAAACATTAACTTTGTGGGCATCGGGGCAAATCCAGTCGGGACTAGAGAAAGCTATATTCCAGGAGGTCGCGGCTGCCGCTGTTTAGCGCTGGCCGCCGGAGGATCGATCCCCCGATTCTAGCGTGGCAAGGGAGCATTCGTGAGCGAGCCGATTATCAGTGTGTCAGGTCTTCGCGGAATCGTCGGCGAGAGCCTGACTCCGGCGGTGGCGATGCGCTATGTGGCTGCGCTCGCGGCGACCGCGCCGCCGGGGACGATCGTCGTCAGCCGGGACGGTCGCACGACGGGTGCGATGCTGGCGGCGACAGTCCACAGCACTCTGGCCGCGCTCGGTCGCGAGGTGCTCGATGCGGGGATCGCCGCGACGCCGACGCTCGGCGTGCTCGTCCAGTCGCTCGGTGCGGCGGGAGGTGTGCAGATCTCCGCCAGCCACAACCCACTTCCCTACAACGGACTGAAGCTCTTTGGCAGCGAAGGGCGGGTCATTCCGGCGGCGCTCGGGCGGACCGTCCTCGACGCGTACGAGCAGAACGCCCCCAAGTGGGTCAGCCACGAGGCTGTCGGTTCGATCACGCCCCTCGCCGATACCACGGCCGAGCATTGCCGGCGGATTCTGGCCGAAGTTGATGTCGAGTCGGTGCGTGCCGCCCGTTTCCGCGTGCTGCTCGACAGCAACGCCGGCTCGGGGAGCATTCTGGGGCGGCGGCTGCTCGAAGCGCTGGGGTGTGAGGTCGTGCTGCTCGGGGGCGAACCGACCGGGCGATTCGTGCACCCTCCAGAGCCGACCGCCGAGAACCTGGCGGGCGTCCGGCAGCAAGTGATCGATGCGCGTGCCGCGGTCGGATTCTGTCAGGATCCCGACGCCGATCGGCTGGCGGTGATTGACGAAAACGGCCGCTACATTGGCGAGGAGTACACGCTCGCGCTGTGCCTTCAGCATGTGCTGGCCCAGCGCAAGGGCCCGGTGGTGACGAACTGTGCGAGCAGCCGGATGGCCGAGGATATCGCTCGGGCACATGGCGCCGCGTTCGCCCGCTCAGCCGTGGGCGAGGCGAACGTCGTCGACCGGATGCTGGCTACAAGCGCGGTCTTCGGCGGCGAAGGAAGCGGCGGGCCGATCGATCCGCGGGTCGTCTTGGTCCGCGACAGCTTCGTCGGCATGGCGTACATCCTGGCGGCCATGGCGCGGCGTAAAATGAAAGTGAGCGCGCTGGCCGACGAGTTGCCGCGGTACGAAATCCGCAAGGGAACCGTCCAGCTATCACCCGCCAAGCTGGCTGCCGCGCTGGACGCTGTGGCGGCCCGCTTTCCCGAGGCTCGCGCCGACCGGCTCGATGGCCTGCGGCTCGATTGGCCCGACCGCTGGGCCATCATTCGCGGCAGCAACACCGAGCCGCTAGTGCGCGTCATTGCCGAAGCGCCGAACGCCGCCGATGCCGACGAGCTGGTCGCTGCCTGCCGCGCCGTCATCGCGAAGATCTAGTTCGCCGGCTCAGGTGGCAAAGTGACGCAGTGCTACGGCCGCGATTTCAGGCCGAACTTAAACTCGCGCTGCGTGGCGGAGACTTCGGCTTTCAGGCCCGAATCGCGATTGTAGATGGCCGGAATCGACTCGATGGCGGATGCGCCCTCGGCGGAGCCTCCTGCCGCCGCATCCGGATCGGCCCCTTCTTCGTTCGCGCTGGCCAGCGTGATGCGCACCGTCTTCAGGCCGGGCGTACAGCCCGGATGCTCGCTGTCGTACCGCAGGCGAAACTTGCCGGCCGAATCGGTCACGCCTTCGCTGCCGCCGCCCCCTTCGCTCTCGAATACCACCCGCGCTCCGGCGAGGGGACTTCCGTCGAGCGTTACTTCGCCGGTCACATTGACAAGACCGAGTTCCGCGTAGCCGTCGGCGGCCGCACAGCCGGCCAGCAGAAGCGGAATGATGTACCACGGCACGAGCGGCGATTTGAGTTTGAGCATCGTGGGCAGTGGTCGGTTGTCAGTTGTCAGTTGTCAGTGGGAGTGTGCAGCTAAAACATGGGTGGCGCGTTCTATTCGGCGGGGATTGCCTCGCCGCCGTCGCGGCTGCCGATGGCTTGATACACGGCGGCATTCATCGTGTAGCTGAGGAACTTGACCGAGCCGTCGGCGTAGACCCACATCGCTCCGCCCGGGTGAAAGCTGGAGAACGACAGCTCCTTGATGTAGCCGCTAAGGGCCGCCTGCGAACGGGCGTTGTACGGCACGCCGGTCGAGCCGACGAACTCGCTGTACTCGGTGCCGCTGGGCCAGGGGTCGATCTGCGGCGAACCGATGTACCAGAAGTCCATCTGATTGCCGTCCTGGGTAAACGTCTCCCATTTGCTTTCGCCGATCGCGGCGGTGTTCGAGGTGCCGTCGAGGATGTCGGCCATCCGAATCTTGCTGTCGCCGAAGAACAGCCCCTCCAGCGAATTGAGTTCCAGGTGCCGGCCGCTCGCCGAGGTTCCCGGGTCGTCGGAGTCCGCCGTCGATGACGCGACTCCCCGGTAACAGGCTGGCACGCGCAGCGCAATCCCCTGGTTGTCCACATGCTCGGGAATCGCTGCGCTCGGGCAGCGATAAAGCTTAATGAGCGTGCCGCAAGCCCGTTCATTCGGCGAGTTGTCGATACTCCAGTTGTTGGCCTCGGCCCACTGCAGCGTGTCGTACAGATTGCCTTGCTCGATCTGCGGCAGGATCATTGCGCTCCAGCCTTGCCCGCGATTGCTCCAGCCGAACGGGAACGATTGGTGCGTATCGTGATAGTTGTGCAGGGCGATCCCGAGTTGCTTCAGGTTATTGCTGCACGAAGCCCTGCGCGCCGCTTCGCGAGCCGCCTGCACCGCGGGCAATAAGAGCGCCACCAGGACGCCGATGATCGCGATCACTACCAGCAACTCGACCAGTGTGAACGCACCTCGGCGCTTGTTCTTCGTCGTCGACATGGCCGGACTGCGCTCCGGAAGTAGCTGATTCGGGTTGTTCGGCGGCTGGTGCCTTGGCACTTGTGCGACCCCCATGGACGCGGGGGGAACTTCCCTGGATTGCCAACAATGTACGAGACCCCTCTTGGGCCGTGCAACCGCGCGGGGCTCCCTTTCTGCACACCACTTCCGAAGGGTGGGCGAAGGGCGAAAAAAGGTTGGCACGCGTCCGCACGATCCGTTACGATGATCAATCGCCGCTTATCCTTGGCCTGTACAGAATGAGGCCTGTCCAGGATGCGCGGTCCCGCCCGGAAATCGTTCCCACCCTCCGCTCGATCACGAGGAAGCGCTCGATGCGACTTTGCTCCCTCTTGGTGCTCCCCGTCGCTTTGTTCGTGGGGCTTGTGCCCGCGCTGGCCGCCGCTGCCGATTTGCTACCGCCCGAAACGCCGATCGAACAGGCGATCGACCACTACGTCGAGGCCCGCCTGCAAGAGGTCGGTGTGTCAGCCGCTCCGCAGGCCGACGACTTAGCGCTTTTGCGGCGGACGATGCTCGACCTGGCAGGGCGGATTCCCACACCGGCGGAGGCGCAAGGCTATCTGGCCAGCGAGGATTCCGCCAAACGGCAGGCAATGGTTGACAACCTGCTCGCCTCGCCCGCCTTTGTCCGCCAACAGGCGGCCGAGTTCGACTCGCTCCTGATGGACGGCACCCGCAAATCGATTCGTGACTATCTGCTCAAGGCGTTTGGCGAGAACCGGCCCTGGGATCAGATGTTTCGCGATCTGGTCGTCGGCGAGCCGGATGACGCAAAGCAGCAAGGGGCTATTCGCTTCGTGGCCGCCCGTGTGAACGATCAGGACCGCCTGGCGACCGACGTCAGTTCGCTCCTCTTCGGCGTCAACGTAAGCTGCGCCAAGTGCCACGATCATCCGCTGGTGCTCACCTGGACGCAGGACCATTACTACGGAATGCTGTCGTTCTTCAGCCGGACCTACGAGGTCGGCGAGTATTTTGGCGAGCGGGAATACGGCCGCGTCAGCTACAAGACGGTCGGCGGCGAATCGCGCGACGCGAAGCTGATGTACCTGACGGGCCAGCCGATCGACGAGCCGGAAGCGGCCGAACCGGACGACGCGGCCAAGAAGGCGGAGAAAGAGCGGATCGAAGAGCTCAAGAAAAATAAGGAACCGCCGCCGGCACCGAGTTACAGCCGGCGAAGGGTGCTGGTCGATGCGGCGCTGGCCGACGAAAAAGCCAACTTTTTGCCGCGAGCCATCGTGAACCATCTTTGGAATCGGCTGCTCGGGCGGGGGCTCGTGCATCCCGTTGATCAGATGCACGAGGAGAACCGGCCGAGCCACCCCGAATTGCTCGCCTGGCTGGCTCGCGACCTCAAGGCGAATGGCTACGACCTCCAGCGGCTGGTGCGCGGGATCGTGCTCAGCGAGACATACGCCCGCACGAGCGTGTGGGATTCGGCGAGCGCCCGGCCGGCGGACGACTTGTTTGCCGTGGCGCAGGTTCGCCCGCTCAAGCCGTGGCAGTATGGCACGCTGCTGAAACAGGCAACGCACCATCCCGATCAGTTCCCTGCGGATCTGCCGGCGGACCAATTCGAGCAGCGGATCGAGCAACTCCAGAATGCGGGCCGCTCGCTGGGAAATCTGTTCGAAACGCCGCACGACGATTTTCAAGTCGGCGTCGACGAGGCGCTCTTGTTCGCCAATGGCGAGCGGATTGCGAAAGAACTGTTGCGCGATAGCGGCGATTCGCTGCTGGCGCGGCTCGATAAGCTGCCTGACGAACAAGCGGTGGTCGAAGCAGCAGCCTGGTCGATCCTCTCGCGCCCTGCGACCGCCGAAGAGCAGGGCGTGCTGATCGAGTTCCTCCGGGCACGCTCAGACCGAGCCGCCGACGCCCGGCGTCATCTCGTCTGGGCCCTGCTTACCAGCAGCGAATGCCGATTCAACCACTAACGACCTGAACTGGCCGAACTGGGCCGGGAGCAACCATGACCACATCCCATCTTTCCCGCCGAGCGCTCCTGGGCGCCGGAGCCGTCGGTTCGGCAGCGCTCGCGGCCGATATGAGCGGGCTCAATTTACTCCGCAGCCCGGCGCTGGCCAGCGAACTGAAGAGCAACCAAAAGCGCGTGATCCTCTTGTGGCTCGCCGGCGGCGCCAGTCAGCTCGAAACGTGGGATCCCAAGCCGGGTCGGCCGACCGGCGGACCGTTCCGGGCGATTCCCACGGCTGTCCCCGGGATTCACATCTCCGAGCTGATGCCCAAGATGGCCGCCCGGATGAAGCACACGGCGATTGTCCGTTCGCTCGACACCAAGAACGGCGACCACGGCGGCGCCTCCCGGCTGATGCATCTGGGCCGCCGCGATGAGCCGAACGTGAAGTATCCGGACCTCGGCGC
>JALORD010000277.1 GCA_025459145.1 Pirellulaceae bacterium
CTTACAGCTACGTCTGGACCGGCGAGTACGAGATCTTCGAGTGGGACCTGGGCAGCACGTTCAACTATGCCGAGATGGCGGCCCTGATCGCCCCACGGCCGTTCATGGTCGAGCGGGGCCACTTCGACGGCGTCGGCGTCGACGAGCGGGTTGCGTCGGAATACGCCAAGGTGCAGCGAATTTACAACGTGCAGCTCGGGATGCCCGATCGCTGCGCGATCGAGTGGTTCGTCGGCCCGCACAAGATCAACGGCGTGGGAACGTTTGCGTTCCTGCACAAGCACTTGAAGTGGCCGGAGCCGAAGGCCGAGTAACGCGTCCCATCCCGCGGTTAACCAGGATGCCGGTCGCCTGGCGGACGACGACTAGCTTGAGCTGCCGGCTGATGTACAGCCGCTGATTGCCCGCGCCAGCGGCAAAGACGAGATCCGGCGCCAGATCGTGTTTCTCGCCGACCAAATCCTGTGCCCGCCGGAGCATCGGCACGCGGCGCAGCGTCGCCGCATCGACCGGCCGATTGAGCCACCACGAAAGGCCATACGCAGGGTTCACCCGGCTGCCGGTAAAGCAATCGTCGAGCAGCTTTTGTGGCACAATCTCCTTACCATCCCACATCCCGCCCAGTCGCACGAACTCGCCGAACTTCGCCCACTCGCGGGCCGCCAGCGCCGCGCCGCTCGGCAAGTGCGGATTGCCATCCTTGTCCTTCCGCCAAAAGCCATGCGTGAGGCCAATCGGATCGAACACTCGCCGCTCGAGATACTCGAGAACGCCTTCCGGCTTCTCGCCGTCTTTTGCCTTCGCGGCCAACTTCCGCCGGAGGCACTCGCCGAAAATCTGAAATGGCGCCGGGCCGTAGGCAAATCGCTCGCCGGGTTCGGCAACCGTCTCGCTCGCAATTGCGTCGGTATAGGCCGGCACACGGGCAATCGCGCCGCCGGGGATGCCGCTCGTCAGGCTGAGCAGATGCCTCAGCGTGATCTGCGATCGCCGCGGATCGCCCTGCCACTCGGGAAGCGTCGCGACCAGCTTTTCGTCCCAAGACGCGAACAGTCCATCGGCAATCGCAGCCGCGGCCAGCACGCCGCTAAAGCTCTTCGTGCCGCTCGCCAGTTCGTGAGCCCGATCGGCCCGGCCGCCGTTCGGATAGTCCTCGAAGACTCGGTTGCCATCGAGCATGACGACGAGCGAGATTCCCTGCCGCGCGGCACTGTACTGGGCCGCCAGCTTGTGATGCGCGGCGCGCGACAGATCGGCGGCGGATGAGCCCGGCGCCTCTTCCTCGGCAGCGATCGCTTGCTGGCCGCGGATAGCCAAGTAGCCAGCCGCGGCGACAAGGCCTAGCTGCCGACGGGGAAACGAACTCGACACACAGCACCTCGGGCGATAAAGGTGGCTCGACATTTGCCAATACGACCGCTCGGCGACCAGGGGGCAATACCTTGGCCCGGCTAGGACCGGTTTCCCCGCGTCCCGAAGTGCCCGGCGGTTAAAGCCCAATGCGTCACGAAACGGTTTCCCTAAGCCATTGACAGAAAAAGACTTGGGCGCGGCGATTTCGCTTCCCCGAGGGCCCAGCCGGTCGTTGGGCCCAGCCGCCACAAACGAACTTCCATCGCGTCGACGCCCATCACTCACAAGAATCACAACCGCGACAGCGCGCCATCGAAATGATATCAACCATGCCGCGAGTCGGCTGCGGTTTCCGCGCGCCGCGGCGCTTGCCAGCTGCTTGCAACCATTTGTTACTGCTCGACTTAGGGCGAATTACCTAGTCGGTCCGCCCGGATTGGCCCCGTTGGCACGCCAATCGCTCTGTTTGGATGGGAGATCAACTACGCGATAGAACTCCGGCGACCAAGGACCAAGGTCCACAGTCGGGAGTTACAGGGGGAAGCAACGATGCGATTCGCTTGGAAAGCCTTATTCGGTTGGTGGAGCTCGGGAATTGAGTCAGAAGCAAGTGCCCACCGCGCTCAGCGTGGTCTGCGGACATTTGTTACTTCCCCCTCCGCCATTTTCGCGACTGCACTCATGGCAGCCGGTTCCGTCGCCGGTTTGCCGACCCGTGCAGCAGCTCAACCGCCGGGACCAGCACTCGAAGCTCCTCAACCGGGGCTCTTTGGTCCCGAAGGAGCCATTCCCCCGCTTGGCGCGGAGGGCGAGGTTGAAGGCATTGAAACACTCACCCGCGGCCCGGTGCACGAAGCCTTTGCCGCACCCACCGAAATCGATCCAACGCCGGGCGAGGTTGTCACCAAGGCGCCGCCGCCGGACATCGACGAAGTACCTCCCGATTTTCGCCCCGAGGGTGCCATCTGGGTGAACGGCTACTGGGAGTGGGAGCCAGAAACCAAAGACTTCATTTGGATCAGCGGCTTGTGGCGCGTTCCGCCGCCGGACATGCGCTGGGTTCCGCCCTACTGGACGGAAACCGACGGCGGCTGGCAACGCGTGCAAGGCTTTTGGATTGGCGCAGAAACCCGCGAACTCGAATATCGCGAGCCGCCTCCGGAGAGCCTCGAAGTCGGTCCAACTTCGCCGGCGCCGGCCGAAGACTATTCCTACGTTCCCGGAACCTGGTTATACCAGGACAACGGTTATCGCTGGCGCACGGGTTACTGGACGCCCTATCAGCCCGATTGGGTCTGGACGCCGGCCCGCTGGATCTGGACGCCAGGCGGTTGCGTTTACTCGGCAGGCTTCTGGGATCATCGCCCCATCGTGCGGGCTCAGATGTTCGCCCCCATAGCGTTCAGTTCACCGCTGTACCTGCAGCCGGGCTTCCGCTATCGGCCGTGGTGTGCGCTCGATACAAACCGGTTCTTTATTCACTTGTGGATAGGGCCCCGAGCCAATAACTACTTCTTCGGCAACTACTACGGCGTCGGCAGCCGGCTCGGGTTCTCCCCGTGGTGCGACTGGAGCTATCGGTCGCGGCGGTGCTTCGATCCGCTGTGGTCGTGGTGCGACGTGCACTATCGCCGCCAGGGCGTAAACTACATCGGCCGCGTCCGCGGCTGGCACGATCACTACCGGCGCAACGAGTTCGACCGGCCGGGCCGCACCTGGCGCGAACAATCCCGCCTGATCGCCGACAATAGCCTCGACCGCCGCCGTTCGCAGAACATCCTCGCCGCCGACTTGCGCGACGTGGTACGGCGGGACGACCTCCCCTTGCGGTTTGATCGACTCGACGACCGGGATCGAGATGTCGTGCGGACGATTTCCGATGAACATCGCAAGCTGCGTGAAACGCGCAATCAACTCGAACGCGAGGCCCGGATCGCTCGTGGTGGAGACGCCCGCATCGGTGAAGGTCGCGGTGGTGAGGGACGCGGCGAAGTCCGTGAGCCTGGCAGCCGTGGGCCGGATGACCGTGGACCGAATGACCGTGGACCGGGCGGCCGCGATCTGGCGGATGGCCAGACGCCGCGGGAGGGCCGAACGGAAACGAACCGACCCAACACCGAGGGGCGTGTAGGGGATGCTCCGCGCCGGCCGGGAGATCTGGCCTCGAATCGGGACGAATCCGATCGTGGACCAGGACGCGAGCGCGAGCCAAGTCGCGATAGCGAGTCGCGGGAGGGCCGAACGGCCCGCGTAACGCTTCCTGAGCAGTCCGAAGCCGCTCGGGAAATGGCTCGCAACAGCCGACGGCAATTGCCGGAGGGGATTGCCCGTCCCGACGCAGTTGATCGGTCGCGCCGCGAAGGTCGCCCGGGTAGTCCGGGCCGACCACAACCCGGTGCCGGGCGCGGCGCGGAGGCAGCTCGCGAAAGAGGCCCCGCAGACACGCGTGAAGGACGTGCTGAGACATCGCGCGAGGGACGCGTGCCTCGTCCTGGGGAGTCGTCACGTCCGCAGGCCGACCGCGCGCCTGTCGAAAGCACGCCGCAGGAGGACTCTCCTCGAACAGAGCGGCCGCGGAGCGAGCCGCGTTCCGAGGAGAGCCAGCGGCCGGATGGAACCCCAATCGGCCCCCGCCGTGAAACGGCCCGTCCGCCGCGAGTAAGCGGGGCAGCCGTGGATCTCCCGGGCATCGCTTCGCCGCGGACGACAGAGGGACGATCGGGTCGAACCGAAGGCCGTACGCCGGCGGAAACTCGCAGCGAACAGCCGCGAACTGACGTCCCACGGAGCGATCGACCGCGCGTCGAGACCCCGCGCATTCCGTCACCCCGGACCGAAACGCGGCGAGTCGAGGCTCCTCGGGTCGAAGCGCCTCGCATCGAGCGTCCGTCGCCTGCGACGCGAAGCGAGCCGCGCAGCGCGCCTCGCGTGGAGACACGCAGCACGCCGCGAGTCGAAACTCGCAGCGAGCCGCGGAGCAGTCCGCAGCGCAGCAGCGGCCCGCAACGGTCAGGCGCCAGTGAGCGGAGCAGTGCGGCGCCGCGGATCAGCATCCCCTCGACCGGCGGAAGCTCCTCGCGGGGAAGTTCCGCACGGACAGTCGCACCGCCGCGGTCGAGTTCGGCGCCGCGAGTTCAATCGTCGCGGTCGAATGCGGCGCCGCGCGTCCAGTCGCGGCCCAGCTCGTCCGCCCGGATGCAGCCTTCGAGATCTTCATCGCCGTCTCGCAGCAGCGCGTCGTCCCGCGGGTCATCGTCGCGGCCTCAGGCCGCGCGATCGGGTGGGGGTGGTGGTTCGCGAAGCAGCGGCAAAGGCCGCGGGCGCGACTAGTCCCCAGCATCGCCCTTTCACGGGGCCAGCCGGCAGGCGGCCAGAGGGGAAAACTCTCTCGGCCGCTTGTCGCTTTCTGGCTCATCCGCACAATGGCGGAATGGCCGCGTTCACGCATCACATCTTCATCTGTATCAACCAGCGCGAGCGCGGGCACCGCCGCGGATCGTGCGATTCCGAAGGCGATGAGGAGCTCCGCGACGCGTTCAAAAAGGAAGTCAAACGCCGCGGCCTGGCGGCGCAGGTGCGGGCCAACTCCGCCGGTTGTCTCGACCAGTGTGAACTCGGCCCGACGATCGTGATCTATCCGCAGGCAATCTGGTATGGCGGCGTGAAGGTAACCGATGTGCCGCGGATTATCGAGGAGACGATCATCGCGGGGCGCGTGCTCGACGATCTGCTCATCCCCGATGACAAGCTGAACTGCCACAAATGAGCCGATGGCTCGCCCTAATTGAACGGCGGCGCCAGCAACCCTTCGCGAAGCGCCGCAAATAGCCCCGCGGCCAGCAAATCAGCGGTTGTCCCCGGATTGCGGCGGTGGCCGTCGCTCCGCAGGAAAAAGTCGAAATCGGCCAGCCCCTCGTGATACGCTTCGTCGCCGGGCTGGCCCAGTGTAAGGACTCGAGCCGCCCGTGTTACGACCCGCTGGGCCATCTCCGGACCACATTTACGAGCGATCAGGCTATCGGGGTGCTCGCTCAAGAGTTCGAGCTGCACGCGGATGATCGTGTCGGTCAACGACCAGCCGTTGTGCGTCCGCCCGGAAACCAGCCGTGGGACGATCACTCCCAGGATCAGGCGGAAATCGTCGACATACTGCCGGGCAATTTGGTCGCGATCGGCCGCCAGCCGCATGGCCGCGAGGAGATCGTCCGGCGGCGGGCCGCTGACGTCCATCTGGTCGACCTGACCAAGTCCACCAGGCTGGGCCAATTGGATCGCCGCATAGACGAGCCGGCTGTCGTCGGCCGTGAGCTGCTGCAACACGCCGCCGATGCCCGCAGCGAGCGGCACTTGCCGCCGGACGGCCGCCAGCGGAGCGATGAGCAGAGCGATTCCCAGGTTGGTATTCGAACCGACGAAGTGCCGCGTCGCGGCGACAGCGTCGTAGACGGCCTGCCCCACGCCGGTTGTCTCGGCCCGCTCGATCGCGGGTCCGATCAATACTGCGCTCGCCGCGAAATCGACGAACGTCAAGTCCTCGAAATCGGCGCCGCGATGCACATTTCCCGGCTTCGGCGCGGTGGCTTCGAGCAGGCAGGCGAGGGCAGCACACTGGCCCAGGGAAAGCGAAGGAGGCGATTGCGTCATGGTCTATCCGCCCGCTCCGCGAGGAATTGCCGCCGGCTGCTCGAGAAACCGGGCGACGAGCGGGATGATCCGATCATGGGCGTCCTCGACCACATAGTGCCCGCAGTCGGCCAGCCGATGCACTTCGGCCTGCGGCCAGTGCCCAATGAACCGATCAAGACATTCCGGCCGAAAGCACCAGTCTCGCATTCCCCAGATGAGCTGAATCGGCTTCGAGCCAAGCACGGGCAAGCCCTGCTCGATTTGGTCGAGCGTCTGCCACGTGGGGTGCGACTTTGTGAACGGTATGTCCCGGACGAATCGATCGACGGCGACTCGATTAGCCCACGAATCGTAGGGAGCGAGGAGTCCGTCCCGGACATCGGCCGTCATCCGCTCGGGCTTTTCGACCGCCATTGTGATGGCCGCGCGGGCGAACGCATTGAGCCCTCGGACGGCCAGCGTACCCAACAGGGGCGTGCGGCAAGCAGCGATCCGCCACGGCACGAAGGGCGGCGGAAAGGCTCCCGTGTTAAACAGCACGATCCGGTCGAACCGCTCGGAGAGCCGCTGGACGGCACCCAGGCCGATCGCCCCGCCCCAGTCGTGCGCCAGGAGCGTCGCCCCCGTAAGGTCGAGATGTTCGACCAGCGCGGCCAGGTCATCGATCCGCCGGGCGAGCGTGTAAGGGTAATCCTGGGGTTTATCCGACAGGCCGCACCCGACGTGGTCGATCGCCACGCACCGCCGCTCACCGCGAAAGGCCTGAATCAGGTTTCGCCAGTAGAACGACCACGTGGGATTGCCGTGGACAAACACGAGCGGCGCACCCGACCCCTCGTCGACATAGTGCAGCCGATGGCCGCCGATTGCCAGATAGTGCGACGAGAAGGGATAGAGATCGCGCCAGGACATGCAAGATTGCGAGAGCCGAACGAAGTACTAAACGTCGAGTTCGAAAGGTCTTCGGAAA
>JALORD010000278.1 GCA_025459145.1 Pirellulaceae bacterium
GTCAGTTCCTGGTAGCGGAACGTGATCGTGGTGCCGATCGCCGGCGGGCTCTTGCGCTGGGCGTCGCTCAGGCCCGTGCCGACGGAGAAGCGTGTGCCGCTGGGCAGTTCGACCAGCAGGGCGCCGAGGCGGCCCTTGTGCCGGCCCGCGCCGGGCAGGTGCTCGACGATGCGGGCCTCGGCGTCGTGAAACGTTTTGACCTTCAGCAGCGTCGCCGAGCGGCCCGCTTCGTACAGCGACGCCGGTTCGCGGAGCATCAGCCCTTCGCCGCCGAGCTGTTCGATTGCGGCCAGATGCTCGCGCAGGTGATCGACGCCGCGGCAGATCGTGTGCTCGACGAGGGCCGCGTGCGGAGAGCGCCCCGCGGGAAGCGTTTCCGCCAGTACTTGAAGCCGCTCTTCAAACTTGCCGCCGGCGGCCGGCGCGTCGAACACCAGATACCGGAGCTGCTTCCAGTGCTCGTTTGCGTCTTGCCGGCGGACGATGCTCACCGTCCGCTGAAAGGCCTTGCGATCGATCCACAGTTCGCCGTCGAGCGGGAACGACGGCAGCCCCGCGACGAACCACTCCGGCGCGTGGAAGCGATTGCCCTGCCGCGAGAGAAACTGCTGACCGTCCCAATAGGCCCGCACGCCATCGAGCTTCTCGCTGATCCACCAGCCGGTGAGGTCCTGGGCGTTGTCCCAGGCGTGGGCCAGGAGGAGCGCCACACTGGCCTTGGTCGAGGCGGCGCTCTCGTCTTGCTCGTCGCCCGACTTCGCTGCGGCTGAGGCACCAGCCGGTGCAGCCTGACCAACTCGCTGATCCTCGGCCTCTTTTCCCCGATACTGCCGCAAGTGTTTGCACGTGCGGCGCTCGATCCCGACCGACTGGTTGCGCCACGCGGGGCACGAGCACGAATAGACGCCGCCGACATTCTTCAATACATACGGCAGCCGGGCGGAACCTTGGACTTCGACCGTTTGACCATCGGCAATCTCGGGCATCGCGAGGCTCCTGTGCTTTTGGACGCCAAGAGAGGAGACGTCCCTAGCAAAGCCGATGCGGCAGCAAGAAGCAAGTCAGTCGAGGCGTGGTGCGCTCGGACATTAGCCATCCACCACCGCCAGATACTGCGGCGGCACGTGGTCGGTCAGCCAGACGTGATTGCCCGTGACGAAGAATGCGTGCCCTGCGGCGTGCATCTGGCCGGAATCGATCGCGAGCAGCACCGGTTTGCCATGCCGCATGGCGACCTGAATCATCGTTTCCCGGCTAGTCGACAGGTGGACGTGCTGCCGACGGCCTTTGACGAGTCCCTGCTGCTTGATCGAATCGAGAAACCGCGTTGCCGTGCCGTGGTACAGGACACCGGGTGGGACGGCTGGTTCATACTGCAAATCGACCTCGACCGAGTGCCCCTGCCGTGCGCGGATTCGCGCCCCGTCGTCACTGAACTCAAACCGCTGCTTGTCGTTCTCGGCGACGATCTTGTGCAGGGTGTCGAGCGACAGCCGGCGACCGGATTGCCCCATGGCGGCCAGGAGCGACTCGACCGCGATCCAGCCTCCCGGCTGGAGTTCGATGCCGATCGTGTCGGGCCGGTGGCGCAGAACGTAGCTGAGACTTTTGCTGATTTTCTTGAGTTGTTCGGTGTTCATCGTTGTTTCGGTGTACAGGTGACGGTCCGACCCTCACCCCGGCTCTCTCCCAGCGGGCGAGGGAGTCGCGGCACCGGTTCGCTGCTCGCGATGCTGCTGAGCCGCGTACAGTCCGGCGAGCAGCTTCAGATCGATCGGGCACGCTCGCTCGCGAAGCCAATTGAAAACGCCCGCGAGCGGCACGTGGTGCAGCAGGATCGCTTCGCTGGCGTCGCCGCCGCCGGTTCCCAGGCGCGAGAGCCCCTCGGCCAGGAACAGGACGATCTGCTCGTCGGCCAGCCCCGGAGACGAGTAGCCGCTGGCCAGCTGTGTCCACCGGCTCGCGTGGTAGCCGGTCTCTTCGAGCAGCTCGCGCTCGGCGGCCGCTTGGAGCGGCTCGTTCTCACCCCCTAGCAGATCGCCCGCCAGCCCTGCGGGAAGCTCGAACACGGTGCGGCCCGCGGGGGGCCGGAACTGCTCGACCAGCAGGACCTGCTCGTCGTCCGTGATGGCGACAATCCCCACGGCCGGGCGCTCGGTCGTGCGGGAGACATACTCCCAGCCGCCGCGCGACCGGAGCGCCAGATGCCGGCCGGCAAAGAGCGTTGCGGGCGATCGGTCGTGCAACTCAGTTGTCATGGAGGTGGACCTGTTGGCTGGCGACGCCGTCGACGCGGATCAGCCGATCGGGATGTTGGTGCTGCGAGACGAGATATCGCGTGAGGTCGATGTCGAGCGTTTGCATCTCGCGCAAGAGCCGCAGCCGCTCGGTGTTTTTAGCTTCGAGATGGGCGATTTCCACCGCTTTGAGTTCGCGCTGGTGGGCCAGTTCTTGCTTTTGGGTCTCTTCGCGGCGGGCGAGCTGTCCGGTGCTTTGCAGCTTTTCGATTTCGACTTCGTGCTCGGTCTGGGCCCGCTCCATCTCGCGGCGCTGCTCGTCCCGCTCGGCCTCGCGGGCCAGCTTCAGGTCGGCCAGTTCCTGCGCCTGCCGCTCGGTCTCGGCTTCGAGCTTGAGGCCGGTGCGGGCTTCGATCGCGTGGTCGTGCATCGCCTGCAGCTTGTCCGACGCGGCATATCCCCGGTAGACCACCTTGTTGATCTGGTAACCGATCCGCGCCGCCCGACTCACGAGGTTCGAGTACTGCGCGAGGTCATTCAGCCGGCTGGTCTCCTCCTTGAACTGCTCGAACGACCGGCTGACGGCAAAGTCGACGATGTCGGCCGACAGGGCGTTGATGAAGTCGGCGATCGGATCGTGCGTCTGGTCGAGCATCCGCTCGATGTCGGACAGCTCGAAGAAGACCATCAGCTTGATCACCAGGAGCGCATCGTCGGCGGTTCGGGCGTCGTGCACGTCGAAGTACATCTGATCGGGAATCACCCGCAGTTTCTGGAATGAGAGCGCCCGGGGAATCTTCCGCTCCGGCCGCCGCGGATCGGCCCCGTGCCAGCAGAAGTCGTGCAGCCACTCGTCGGCCTGCGGAACATACTGCGCTGGTCCGCGGAGAATCCGGCGCGCGACGACTTCGTTCTTCTGCCGCTGATAGACGACGAGCGCCTCGTGGGCATCGATCGGCAGCGACTCCTCGACGGTGATCGCCAGGTGCTCGACCGGATCGAACCACAGGTCGGCCGGCCCGCGGAGATGCGCGACCCGGCCATCGGCATACCGCACGGCCAGGTACTGATGCGACTCGGCGCTATACCGCCGCAAGTGCTCGACCCGTTCACGAAACAGGAACAATCGCCGCGGGCCATCCACTAGACGGACTTCCCCCCGCGGATTCCACAGAGCGACCCGCTGCCCGCGGCGAACGGTTTCAAAACTAAACATGTGAGCGGCCTCCCCCATGGTTCCCAAACGCGTTGATCGAATCTCGCGATGATTTCTTATCTCATTTCGCGGTGCGCAATTCGTCGCGCAGTTCCATCAAAATCTTCCCCAGCCAGTTCTGCCCGGTCCCTTTCGCCCCCGCGCCCCAGAAGTAGTCCCGCGGAGCCGCCTCAATCAGCTGCTCGCCGCCCGTGCTGAGCAGCAATTCGGTCAAATCATCGTGCGTGAGGAACTTCTGCCGCACGGCTCTTCGCATCACGTCGAGCTTCACCGCTTCCCAGTCCGGGCGAATCGGCACCTTCCGGCTGCGGCCGAGGCGAGCGGCCAGCATCGGCGACGCCGCCGTGCGAATCCGCTCGCGATACTCATCGATCTCGAATTTCTGCGCCTGAAAGTAATGCTCGCTCGTGGGCCACTCCTGGCCATCGAGCTCGAACGGAAACGGCGCAAAGTTCGAAAACTGGCCGTACTCGGCAATCGTCGAATAGAAGCGAATCGTCATCGCGAGTCTTCCTCCCTAATCTGCACGCCTGCCGCTTGCATCCTTTCGATGGCCCGCTGGCAGTCGCCCGGCTGAAGGTCGACGCCGCGAATTCCCTCAACGACGATCGCCGCCCGAAATCCCAGGTCGACCGCATCGAGGGCCGTCGCCTGGACGCAGTAGTCGGTCGCCAGGCCCAACAGGTGGACCTCGTCGACATTGTGCGACCGGAGCAGCGACTCGAGTCCCGTCGCCTGCCGCCGGGCGTTGTCGAAAAAGCCGCTGTAGCTGTCGATCCGCCGATCGGTCCCTTTGGGAACAACGTGCGCGATCCGGCTGCGGTCGAGCTGCGGAGAAAACTCGGCTCCCCAAGTTTGCTGCACACAGTGATCGGGCCAAAGAATCTGCGGAACACCGTCGAGCGAGATCATCTCGCCAATCTGCTGGCCCGGATGCTGACTGGCGAACGACAAGTGATCCGCCGGATGCCAGTCCTGCGTCGCCACGACAAGCTCATACTGCCGCATCAGCCGAATGGCCACCGCCACGACTTCATCCCCACCCGGCACCGCCAGCGCGCCGCCGGGAAGGAAGTCGTTCTGGATATCAATCAGGAGGAGGGCGATCATGGGGCAATCCTTGGCGGCCCGGAAATACATAGGCGGGTTCGAGGCTGATACTTTGCCGCAGATAAACGCGGATGTACGCAGATCGAACACACGACCATCAGCCGCTTACTCGATCTGCGTCCTTCTGCGTTCATCCGCGTCTTCTCATTCATTCCCAAAGTGTTGTTCTCAGTACGGCGGCAGTAGGCGGCGAAATCCGATTCCCAGGACAATCGTGGCGAAGAGCAGGTTCCGCGGAAGCGACGCCAACCAGTGCATCGGCGGCGGGCCCGCCCACTTCGGCCCGTTCGCCGCATCGGCCAGCGACTGAGCCAGATGGCCAGTCCACGCCGTCGTGCGCGGCCACTCGGCGAGCTGCGCGAGCCATTGCCGTGGAATCGCGTCGCTCCCCAGATGGGCACCGCAAACGCCGCCAGCGATCGCTGCGACACTGTCCGTGTCGCCACCAAGCAGGACGGCGCTCTCCACACACTCGCGAAAGTCGTGCGGCGAGCGGGCCCAACAGTACAAGGCCGCCGGAACGGTCTGATTCACGTAGCCGCTGATCCCGCGCGTCCAACCTTGTGAGCGAGCAAAGTCCCCGCAAGAGTCGCCCCGATCGAGCGCCGCCACGGCTGACTCCAGCCTCGTTCTTAGTTCATCCTCTTCACCACTCGCGGCCTGTTCGGCCAGGAATTGCCGTGGATCGAGCTGCGTCGCCGTTCGTGCGAGCCGCGCGGCTCGCGCCACGATCAAGGCTCCGGCGGCGGCCTTCGGATCGGTATGCGTCATGCGCGTGCTGGCCTTTACCAGGTCGACGAGTGCCGCGTCATCCTGGGCCCAAACGCCGATGAGCGCCGCCCGCATTGCCGGTCCGTTGCCGGCACTGAAGACACCGCTTCGCGACGGCCCAAACCCCAAGAGCAGCTTCAGGCACGCCCGGAGCGTGGCCAGGCCAATCCCAGCCGGACAAGTCAGCAGCCATTTCCGGAGGTCCGCCGCGAACGCTTGTTCGAACTTCTCCACGCACCCCGCCGACAGCGCCAGTGCCCGACCCACCATGAGCGTGTGCTCGGTATCGTCGCTGCATAGCGCGCGTCCGAAAACGAGCGACGCTTCCAGCGGCGCTCCGCCATACATCCGCTGGGCCCGCTCGCGAGAGAGTCCCTCACGCTTCAGTCCCACGGCATCCGCGACCGCGGTTCCGAGCAGGCAGCCCAGGATGGATTGATGTAGGTTCATAACACGGTCGACCAGAAGCGGCCGTCAAATCTCAAAATCAAATCCTCGCCGAGTCGCGCGGTCGTAGGCCTTTTTGTCGAAGCGGAAGAGCCGGGCCGCGCGGTGGGCGACGTCGGTCTCGATCTCGTCGGTTTCCTTGATGAACTCCATGCCGAGCACCTTCTTGCGGAAGTTCCGCTTGTCGAGCTCGCGGCCCAGGATGATCTCGTACAGGTGCTGCAGTTGCCGCAGCGTGAACCGCTCGGGCAACAGCTCAAAGCCAATCGGCTGATAGCGGACCTTGGCCCGCAGCCGCGCGAGTGCCGTGTCCAGGATCTGCCGGTGGTCGAAGGCCAGCGGCGGCAGATCGCTCACCGCGAACCAGGCTGCCCGCCGGGCGTCGGTGCTGGCCTGCACGTCGTGTCCGGCGAGGTTCACCAGAGCGTAGTAGGCCACCGTCACCACCCGTTCCCGCGGATCGCGATCGACCGCGCCGAACGTGTACAGCTGTTCGAGATAGATGTCGCGGAGCCCCGTCTCTTCGACGAGCTCGCGAGCCGCGGCCTCGTCGAGCGTTTCCGTAACCCGCACAAAGCCTCCCGGCAATGCCCAGGCTCCTTCGAACGGCGCGAGATCGCGCTGGATCAGCATCACCTGCAGATCCTCGTCGTCGAGCGCGAACACGACGATGTCGACCGTCAGCGCCGGGCGGGCAAATTGGTACGAATGGGCCATGACGGGGTCCTGGGGCACAGACTTTCGCAAGACGAACTGCTCCGAGCTGCTTAGTGTCGTTCTAACACCATTATGGTGTCGCGTAGACACTAAGTCAAGGGCCGCCGCGAATCCATCTCGGAATCGGCCGCGGCCGCCTCGTCCCGCAACTGCTCGATGAGCGCTTCTCGTCGCTCAAAGAGGCCGATATCGAGACCCACCGGATACTCGTGAGGATGCAAAAACCGGCGGATCCCCGGATGGAGCTGCGCGAGCTGCTGGCCAGTCCGCTCGCGAATGGCGGCCAGCGGTTCGCTCG
>JALORD010000688.1 GCA_025459145.1 Pirellulaceae bacterium
AGCCCACTGGATCGAGTTGGTCATCAAGCAAGCGTTCAAGCACAAGCTGGCCGGTCAAGGCAAGGAATGGTTCTCCGTTCCCGCCGAGGAGATTGACAGACTCGTATGTTCCCTGCTTGAAGCGTCGCCGGTTGTTTCTGACGCCATGCCATCCTTGCACGGAGTCAAGCTCACATTCGACGCACAGGAGTTGTTGGACAAGATCTATCAAGCGGTCGCCAAAGGGGAGGACTCGCGGCCACTCAAAGAGCGCTTCGCCGAGCTGTTCGGCAAGGCGTTCAGTCTCGGGATCCCCAGCCACAAGCTGCCGGAGAACCTGCTGGCGCGCGAATACCCATTTGTGGACTTGAGCCATTCCGACAGCCCGCACGAGTCCGAACTCGTTAGGAAGGCCGTCGCGTCGGTTTTATCGCTCCCGCACAGCGATCATTGCTGGTATTTCTTCCACCTGCTGAAACTCTATAGCGGACGCAGTCTTGCGGTTTGCACCGCCGTGGTGTCGATGCCCTACATGGAAGCGTTAAGGGGTGACGTGGAAAGGGAGCTGTTCAAATACGCCAAGGAACTTGGGCTATGGGCGACATTCCATCACGACTGGAGCTGGTGGTATCCGACCAAGACGGCGCTGATTCTCTGGCAGCCTAAAACTTCGGTCAGCCAATTGATGACGAGATGGGACAAGTCATTCAGGAAGTGGGTGATGGAGAGAAGAGAGGTGCTGAGGTTCGAGGATCATCGGGATGCAGACGCTCTACTGAAAGCCATCGAGGATGTTTGCGACGACAAGCACTTCCCGCTTGAATTCAAGAACTACGAAGACCTGCAAGAGATGTATCTGGGGCCGTTCTGGCACTTCTTGAGCGATGAACAACTGGCAGAACACGAGTGGGATAGCGACAGGTCCTTGGCCATGAAGTTCTTGGTCGAGCTATGGATGAAGTAGTGAGCCGAGTGGGGAAGAGGTACCGCGTTCGAAATTCCGGGAAGCCGAGTCCGACCGCGCCTTTCCGAGCCAGTCCCCGTGGCGCCGCGAACTCGCGGCGATCATAGGCGTTCTTACCGCCCCGCTCAGACCTCGACGCCGCCCAGCCGCAGCATGGGCGTCATGGGGTGCGTCGGCGAGGGCCGAAATCCGTGGTGCTCGTAGAACTGCCGGCCCTTTTCGTGGAGTGCGGGGACGAGGAGGGCTCTGACGCCCGCGTTCCGGGATACGGCTACGGCGCGCAGTACGGCGTCGCGCAGCAGCGCCGCTCCGAGATGCAGGCCTTGCGCCCTTCGATCCACCGCGAGCCGTGCGAGAACCATGACTGGAACGGGATCGGGCATGTTGCGTCGCACCCCGCTGGTCGCAAGCTGGTGCGAGACGGCGCCGGCAGCCAGAGCGTAGTAACCGCGGACTCGGCCGTCCTCGTCCGCGACGACGAAAGTACGGCTGGCTCCGCTGGCCTGGTTGGACAACGCCCTGCGCTTGAGCCAGTCGTCGAGCGTCGCCTCCCCGCAGTCGAAGTCGTCCAGAAGATGGGACGCCCCCAAGCGCTCAGGGGCACCGAGTTGCAAACCTCAGGCCTTTGCGGACTTCCTGCCCCAGGGCGCCTTGACCGCCATGAGGCGCTCCAGCCCCGGATTGGGCCCGGGTGGCGCGTCGAGCAGTTTTATGAACTGCCGAAACTTTACGGCGTCCAGATTGAAGAACACCTGATCGAGCAGCACTGCCTGCGCCTTGTCGCATGCGGCTTCGAGCATGAAGTCCGAGCGGTTCTTGCCGAGCAGCCGCGCAGCCTGATCGATCAGGTCCCGCTGCTCGGGACGCGCCCGCAGGTTGATGGCCGAATCGCGCATGTGTCTCTCCTCGTTTGCCACACAACAGATGTACGGAACTTACGGTACCGTATAGCAGTTGTCAGTACACGAAAGTCGATGGCGTCCCGTATCCGCCTTTGGACACAGGCAGAGCGGTTGCGTTGGGCTTTCTCGACCCGACTGCGTAGTGCGCGGGAGTCCTCGCGGCCGGAATCCAGCGGGCTCGATGTCAGGTTTCGATGAGTTCGAGGCGCCGCTCGACCCGTTCGAATCGTTCGCTGAATCGATCGAGGCGCGTCGATTGCTCGGCGAGATAAACGTGCACCTGCGCGACGTCGGTTTCGAGACGACCGAGGCGACTCTTGATTTCCCGGATGTCCTCGCGGATTTCCCTCTGACCGTCCAGGACTTTCTGCACCATCTGCATCACTAGTTCGAGGTTCGCTTCAGCCATGGGTCATGCCCTCGCATCGTGCGCCCCGGCAATCTTCGCAGCTATTCGCCGCCCGTGGCAAGCACTGCCCGCTGGCGCCGCACTCGCCCCATGCCTGCCGGCCAGCGACGCCAGACGCGAGAAATAACGAGCCGCGTTCGAATTCCCGGGAAGTCGAGTTCCACCGCGCCTTTGCAAGTCGGTCACCTTGGAGCGGCGAATGAACAGCGAACATGGGCGCTATGCCGCCCGGGTCGGAACTTGATCGCGATCGCCGGGCTTGCAAACAAGGAATGCGGGCCTGGACAGGCCCGGTTGGTCACCGCCGGGGACAGCGAGGGCGGCCGGCCTCGCCGCGGGCGAGCTTGGACAGGCCCCGCGCGCCAGCGGCGCTCAGGCGCGGGTCTGGGGAGTCAGGCCGCCGCTGGCGATCTCCTCGCGGATCCAGGCGACGACGTCGTCGAGCATCGCGTCCAGGCTCACCGCGGCCTCGAAGCCGAGGACCGCCCTGGCCTTGCGGATGTCCGGCACCCGGTAGGGCACGTCGTAGCG
>JALORD010000279.1 GCA_025459145.1 Pirellulaceae bacterium
CTCCGCCTGCGGATGATCAAAGACGCGTATGTCGGGGACATCCTGTGGTTCCCGGCCGACCGGATCGTGCAATTGCCGAGCGGGCAGGAAGTGAGTTGGCGCGACCTGGCTCGCGAGGTGGTTGAGAGCCGGGCCACCGGCGGTGCGATCACGCTGCCGATGCTCCGCGATGCGACGGGGCAAAAGCTCATTGATTACACGCCGCCGCAATCGACCGACGGACACACGCAGATCTTCGACTGGAAACGCGACCTCGACCTGGAAATCTGGAAGGCGCTCGAGGTTCCGCCCGAAGTGATTCAGGCCTCATCGCCCGGCAGCGGCTATAGCGGCCGCTGGATTCCGTTCGCCGTGGCGCTCGCGGCCGTGCATCAGGAACTGGTCGAGCTGGTGCAATGCGTCGACCGCGACCTCCTGCGGCCGCTCGCCCACCTCAATTTCGGCCGCCCGCCGGAGTACACGATCGCCCCACGCTCGCTCGTCGAAACGTACGCGGGAATGCTGGGAAGCGGTGCGCCCTGAGTAAAAGCGGAGAGCGGAAGCCCCAATGACTAATGACCAGTGGACTGATGACCAGTGACAACTCACCACGAGCCACTTCCCATGCCTCCTCACAACCCCGACTTCGCCACCTTCGCCTCGCGCACCGCCCGCTGTGCGTTGTCGATGAAGTTGTCGATCTGGTTGAGGCCGCGAATGAGCATGGCGTGGCCGTCGATCTTCACACTCACCACTTCGGCGCTGTCCATCGAAGCGGCGAGGCTCGACAAACGCGAGGTCTGTTCCTTCACGCGACTGACGACGGCCAGCACGCGGTCTTTCGAATATTGCTCTTTCCGCGGAATACGCGGCGCGGGGGACGACTTTTTGGCTGCTTTCTTTTTCTTCGCCATGAAGCGGCTCCAGGCAGTCAGATCAGGCAGGCGGGGATCGAGGTTGCAGTCGGCGGGCCAGGAAGAAGCACCGATGATACCTACCCCGCGGGCGTCCGCAAGTCTCGCCACAAAGTTGATCAGAAATTGTTCAGCAATTGTGAAGAAACGTGAGTAGTCCACTCGACGTGAGGTACGCCATGTCCCACCTGAATTGCGAAGACCGCGCCCGCCGCGAAGAACTCGTCGAACTGCGGCGACGACGAAAGTTCGACGAAGCTCTCGATGCCCGGGCAAGCGATCCCGAGGCGCCCGACCCGGTCGAGGCCTGCCGCACCTTCGACCCGCCGCCGGGCTACGACGAACTGGCCGTTCGCCGCTGCCCGGGCTGCGGAGGCAAGGTGTTTCGCTGGCCGTGCCTGGTGTGCCAGCTGCGTGGTGACGCGCCGCGCGATACGGGAATGCAAGGTTCGGGAGTCGAGCCATGAGCGAGCCGCCGCCAAACCCGGCCACGCGATCACCCACTCGCTCGCCAGCGATCCCGCACGATCAGCAGCCTCCGCGCGAGAGCGACTCGCCAGTTCGCCGCCATCGGACTCGTCGGCAATCGCCCCCCGAGGTGTATCAAGTCGTCATCGACTGCCGCGACGAGGCCGAACAGCGAGCGTGGTACGAGCGGCTGCGCGGCGAAGGAGCCAGGCTCCGCCTGCAGGTGCTGTAGCCACGTAGCGGGAGCATCTTGCTCCCGCGGGACGTGATCGATCGCCAGATTCTGAGCGCGATTGTGCTATTCCGAAGACCCTCACCCCGGCCCTCTCCCAGAGGGAGAGGGAAAAATTGCCATGCCGATGCATCGACTCGACCTGCATAGCGAGTTTCCTCGCACGTTTCGTACCGAACAGGTCGCGGGGCTGTTTGGCCTCGCGCTCGACGAGTTGGCCGGCGAGCGGCTGGCCCATCGCGTCGTTGCCGACGTGCCGGCGCTCGATGAAACGTGGACGATCGGCGCGATCGTTGGCCCTTCGGGCAGCGGCAAATCGTCGCTGGCCCGGGCGGCGTTTGGTAATGTTGCGCTAGACGCTGCCGAGTGGTCCGCGGATCTGCCGCTCATCGAAGCGCTCGACCGTACAGAAACAAACCGCCCGCACACACTCAAGCAAATCGCCCGCGTGCTTACCGCCGTGGGACTCGCCAGTTTGCCCACCTGGCTCAAGCCTTACCGTGTGCTGAGCACGGGCGAGCGGATGCGGGCCGAACTGGCGCGAGCGATCCTCGCGACACACGCGCATGCAGATTCACAGCCGGCGCTCGTCGTGTTCGACGAATTTACGAGCAGCCTCGATCGGACCGTCGCGCGCACGCTCTGCCTGGCGACAGCCCGCCTGCTGCGGCGGGCACCGAGCGTCCGGCTTGTCGCGGTCTCGTGCCACGCCGACATTGTGCCGTGGCTCGCGCCCGATTGGGTCGTCGATCTCGCGCCGCGCCAGGCATCAAGCACGTTCGGCCCGCCGCAGGGCGAGATTCACGTATCCAACCTCGGCCACTTGCCAATCGTCCGCGCGCCGCAAGCGCTCTGGCCGCAGTTCGCGCCGCATCATTATCTGGGCGGAAACCTCAGCCGGGCGGCGACTTGCTACACCGCACTCTGGGAGGACGCGCCTGTGGCCTTCTGCGCCGTCGTCGCGGCGCTCGGCTGGCGGCGAACGAAGCGCATTTCGCGGCTCGTCGTCCTGCCAGAGTTTCAAGGCCTGGGAATCGGCACGCGGCTCGCCGAACAAGTTGCCGCGCTCGAAGCCGCCCGCGGCAATCGCGTGACCATCACCGCCTGCCACCCAGCGATCGTCGCCGCGTGCAGCACGTCGCCGCGGTGGCGCTACCTGGGAATCAAACGGACCGGCAGCACGCGGCAAGTGTTCGCCGGCCGCGAAGTGGCCAGCTCGCGGGGAAGATCGGTAGCGTCGTTTGAATGGGCGGAGGAAGGGGACGGGGGACGGGCAACAGAGGACAGGGAGTCATGTTGAGCGAATCACCAACCAGCGAAGAACTCGCGGCTGCTTCGCTGGCTCGCTATTGTCCACTGGTGCCGACGACGAAGCAGGCGGCGTTTCTCGATCTCCGCGGGCGCGAGGCCCTGTTCGGCGGTGCGGCCGGCGGCGGCAAGAGCATGGCTCTCTTGATGGCGGCGCTCCAGCACGTGCACGTTCCCGGCTATGCGGCGCTCATCCTCCGCAAGGATACGCAGCGTCTGTCGCTCGCCGGCGGACTCATTCCTCGGTCGCACGCCTGGTTTGCCGACCAGCCGGGGGTTCGCTGGAACGCGGCCCGCCGCGAGTGGTCGTTTCCCACGGGCGCGTCGCGGGCCACGATTCAGTTCGGCTATCTGGCCCATCCCGACATCAAGTATCGCTACGCCTCCAGCGAGTTTCACTTCATCGCCTTCGACGAACTGACCGAACTGGGCGAAGAAGAGTATCAGTTTCTCTTCAGCCGGCTGCGGCGTACGAACACCAGCGGCGTGCCGCTCCGCGTGCGGGCGGCCAGCAATCCGGGCAACGTCGGCCATGGCTGGGTCAAGCGGCGATTCATCGATGGCCGCCGGCCGAGCATCGGCATGGAAGAAATCGGCGGCGGCGTTTACCAGGACGACGTCCCGCGCGAGTTTGATCCGCATCGCGCACCGATCCTGATGGCCGACGAGCGGACGTTCCTCCCCAGCCTGATCGACGACAATCCGCATCTCGACGCGGTCAGCTATCGCCAGTCGCTCGCGAGCCTCCCGCCACTCGCCCGCGAGCGGCTGCTGCATGGCGACTGGAGCGTTTGCGAAACGGGGCTGATTCGCCCCGAGTGGCTGCGCGAGTATGTCGCGGGCGCACGCGAGACGGGCTTGCCGGCCGTGCGTTATGCCGATCGCTCGCCCGCCCGCGGCATGCAGCGCTGGCTCACGCTCCTCGCTCCGGATGGCAGCGACCTGGCGACCGTCGATCCGGCCGCGTGCCGCCGCATTGTCACGATCGACCCGGCGGGCACCTCGGCCGAGAAGATGCGCGAAGCCCGCGGCCGGCCGGCGAGCCACAGCGTCCTGCAGGTCTGGGATCAGCCGCGACGCGAGCTGTCGCACGTGCTCTTGCTTCGGCATCAGGAGCGAGCGCAGGTCAGCTTCGGCAGCCTGCTCGAGCTGGTGCGGCGCGTGGCTCGCGAGTGGCGGCCCGAGCGGATCTACATCGAGAACGAAAAGTTCGGCTCGGCGCACCGAGGGACGCGACAAGGCGACGCGGGCCGCCAGGCTCCTCAACAAGCTGGAGCGGGGCGAAGTCTTCCTGCCCAAGTACGAAACCTCCTGGCGCCCGGCGCTCGAAGCCGAATGGCTCGCCTGGACCGGCCGCGACGACGAGCCGACGGACCAAATCGACGCCGCGGCCTACGCCGCAATACTAGCCGACCGCGCGGGCCCGGCGATTGTGTGTGCCCAGCCCGGCGTCGTGGGGTAAAGAAGCGGTAGGGTGGGCTGTGCCCGCCACTCGTTGAGATCAACGCGGCATTGCTCTTCGGTCGGCGCAGCCCCACGGGCTACGATCTGGCGGTCCAGCGACTCGACGTCAGTCGGAAATACCGGGCCGCGGCACGCTGGTTTCGTGTCGTGGTGCGGCAGGGCCGATCTGCGTACTGATTACGAGATTCCCAAAAGTCAGGAAGAGTCCGTCATGCTGACTCAGGAGTTTCACGTTCTGGTAGTGCTCGTCGCACACAGGCATCCGAACGAGAGATCGCATGTGCCGTAAGAGTGCACACTCGAAGTGGACCCACGACTGGGGCGCAAGGAAGACTTGACTCTCGATGTCGGCTTGACTGGTTGGATCTTCATCGCACTGCATTTGACGAAGTGCATCGAAGACATCCGCATGGGAATCAAATGCCGTCGAAATGGCGAGATCCAAAGCGTTCGGTACGTTGTGCTGCGCGCTGTCAACAATCCCGTCCACGTACGCGGAAAATAGAAACTTGGGGGCGATGGGAATCGTGGAGTGATATTGAGGATAGCAATAACACGCTCGCGCGTTTGCCGTGCGCGAAAGGTCGAACTGAAATCCTTCATCAAACAGGTGAAATCGTGCCCAATAACTTCCTGGATGCAACACCGGATACTGGTAATCCCACAGGACCGCCGAAAATCGGCGAATGCGCGGCCTCCAGGCAGTAAAGTTTCTCAGCGCGTCGGTCAGCGTCGGGAACTCGATGACTTCCGGAGCGGGCAACCCCATTTCGACATAGATGCGCGTTACTAGTTCAGCTGCCATCATCGTTTTGCGGATCGCCAGGCAAAGCGGGTAGGATGACAGGGGGCTGTTCGCCATGTCGAGCGGTCGAGCCGGATAATCGATCCGCGTTTCAGCAACTCATTCTGAGGAACCGCTGTCCTGACCGCAACGTTGCCCGACGATCGAGCTTCTGCGCCGGACCCGCGAGTCACGAAAAGATCACGCCTGCACCGCTTCAGTCCCTCACGGCGTGAGAGGACTACTTTACTCTCCGAGGATGAAAGTAGGCTCCCGACGCCGTCGGGGCCTGGGCAGCGCGAGGAGGTTGTTCCGCGCTAACGCGGCGCGGCATTAAATTGTGGGACAGACGAGGGGGGAGAACCCTGGGAACGAGTTGCGCGTTGTCTGACCGTTTGAACCCTTTGCGGGTGCCTGTTTCACCCGGCGCGAGGACGCTGCCAAGGGTTTGTGGCCGCGAAAAACTCCCGACCCCGTAATCTGTAACGATTGTAGCGGCTCTACCTCGCGTGTCGGTTGCGCGGGTTTGTGGCACAAGAGTGTTAAGAGCGATCGCACCGATCCGATGCGATAACGGGGATTCTCCGTCGGCACCATCGATCCGATCGCTGCCGACACCCCGCATCCTTCGGACCCATAGGCGGACGGCTGACGACACGGAGGTCAAAACGGCCATGCATACCAATCCTCGTTGGAAACAGTTGCTCGAAATATTTCACGGCGCGGCCCGGAAAGCTGCGCTCGGAGCGTCGCTGAGCGTCGCGCTCGGCGCGGTCGCTTCGGCCCAAACGGTCGGCTCGGGCGTGCTGCCGGGTGGGCAGCCCGCCACCTCCCCGACCGCTTACGAATACTTCTCACCCCAGGCGACCGGGGCGTCGCCCGTGTCGTATCAACTGGCTGGACCCGAGCAGGCCGGCCAGCAGGTTCAGGGCCCC
This sequence comes from Pirellulaceae bacterium, assembly GCA_025459145.1. Lineage (GTDB taxonomy): Bacteria > Planctomycetota > Planctomycetia > Pirellulales > Pirellulaceae > CAYLLN01. Next base: position 6,085 of record JALORD010000279.1, read on the forward strand.
GCGGGGAGCTGCGACCTGGACTGCGATGACCTGTGCGACGACTGCATCGGCAACTGGTGGGATAACACGGCGATCTTCCTGGCCGGCGACGGCTGGAAAGGCTTTGGCGAAATCCCCGCGGGCGGGTACGGCAACAATTTTGGCATTCGCTCGGGGGTCAACACGGGCTTTGCCCTGGGCAACTCGCGGCTCCGCGGCCAGCTCGGCGGCAGCGTCGGCTTCTACGACCTCCGCGGCCGGTCGATCGGCGACGGGGACAACGAAGAGCTCGAAGCGCAGCTGTTCTTCACCGGCGGTGTCTACAAGCGGAGCGACATCGAGTGCGGCGAAGCGTGGAGCTACGGCATCGTTTGGGACGTGATGGACGATAACAACTACGGCGTCGGCGGCGATGAGCTGACGCTGTCGCAGATTCGGGCCCAGCTCGGCTACGCGATCAACGAGTGCAATGAGATCGGCGTGTGGACCGCGTTGCGGGCGACCGATGACGAGTGGGACGTGGTCCCCGGCGCGACGGTCGATGTCCGGCCGGTCAACCAGCTCAACTTCTTCTGGCACCACAACTGGGAGTTTGGCGCCGACACGACAGCCTACGTCGGAGTTGCAGATGGTTTGAGCGACGCGACGTTCGGCCTGATCGGCAACGCGCCGCTGAGCGAGCGCGTGGCCCTCTTCGGCGGCTTCAACTACTACATCCCAAGCGCCGGCCCCGGCCCGGGCGGAGCGACCGAAGAGTTCTGGAACGTCTCGTTCGGCATCGCGTTCTACCCCGGAGCCAAAGCGGCGAGCCCGACCGTCTCCGGCCACCGCGGTTTGCCGCTCCTCGACGTCGCGAACAACGGCACATTCCAGGTGACGCCGTAGCGGGCGTCGCCGAGTCGCATAGCGTCGGCTGAATCGACCTCACGTGCCCAAGCCCCGGCTTGGGCACGTTCGTTTTGAGGGAACCCGTATGACGCGCCGGTGATTGGCACGGAAACCGGCATCGGGCTCCGAACCCGCGTTGACCTGAGCTGTCTTTCGAGAGGACGATGTCGCGTGCGGCGCGCTTTCCCGCACGTAGCGGCTTCCTGGCCGACTTTCACCCCTCGGACGACACTCCCCCGTGGCCGATAAATCCTGTGTTCAAGGACCGCTGGTTTACTCTGCCGGGACACAGGTGGTCGTCCTGCAGCCGGTGACCGCCGGCGGCACGCGCGTCGCCCATCCGGCAGGAGCCGTGGGCGTGATCGTCAAGTCGCCGGTCGACCGGCAACATGCCTATCGTGTCCGCTTCACCGATGGCGTCGAGGTATCGCTCCAGCACGAGCAGCTCGTTCGGCTGGCCGATTACAAGGACGCGGGAACGGGGGCCGCGTACCTGCAATTGCCCCACGAGCAGCTGTTCGACCGGGTGATCCTGCGGGTCGTCATTGGCTCGCAGGCCTATGGCCTGATGGGAGAGTCCTCCGACATCGACCGCCGCGGGATCTACTTGCCCCCGGCCGAACTGCATTGGTCGCTGGCCGGCGTGCCCGAACAGATCGAAAACGAAGCGGCGCAGGAAGCGTACTGGGAGCTGCAGAAGTTTCTGGTTTTGGCGCTCAAGGCGAATCCCAATGTGCTGGAGTGCCTCTACTCGCCGCTGGTCGAGACGGCCACGCCGCTGGCGCACGAAATCCTCGCGATGCGCGAGGCCTTTCTCTCCCAGCTCGTGTACCAGACGTACAACGGCTACGTCATGTCGCAGTTCAAAAAGATGCAGGCCGATATCCGCAACCATGGCCAGGTGAAGTGGAAGCACGTCATGCATTTGATTCGCCTGCTGCTGGCGGGCATTGAGACGCTCCGCACGGGGGTCGTCCCGGTTCACGTCGGGGCCCATCGCGACGCACTGCTCGCGATCCGCGCGGGGCAGATGCCGTGGGACGAAGTCGAATCCTGGCGGCGCAGCTTGCACCGCGAGTTCGACGACGCCTACAACACGACTTCGCTGCCGCCGAAGCCCGACTATGCGCGAGCTAGTGCGTTGCTCGTACGCGCTCGGCAACTGGCCACCGGAGCAGAACTGCCATGAATCGCGACGTCACTCCCTGGCTCGAGCAGCAAGTGCGTCGGCATCCGTATCCGCTCCTGTTTGCCACGATCAGCGGAGCGCACCTGTACGGCTTTCCCTCGCCCGATTCCGACTACGACCTGCGCGGAGCTCACTTGCTGCCGCTGCGGGACGTCGTGGGGCTCGTGGTGCGCGACGAGACGGTTGAGAAGTCCGGTGTCGAAGAGGGACTCGAAATCGACCTCGTAACGCATGACATCCGCAAGTACTTCGGCTTGGTGTTGCAGCGAAACGGCTATGTCCTCGAGCAAATCTTCTCGCCGCTCGTCGTCCACACGTCGCCGGCGCACGACGAGCTCCGGGCGATCGCCGCGACATGTGTGACGCGCCACCATGCACATCATTACGTCGGCTTTGCTCAGACGCAGTGGAAGCTGTTTCAGAAGGAAGATCCGCCCCGCGTCAAGCCGCTGCTCTATGTCTATCGCGTGCTGCTCACGGGAATTCACCTGATGCAGACGGGCCAGATCGAGGCCAATCTGGTGCATCTGAACGAGCGGGCGAAGCTCCCCTACATCGACGACCTGATTGCCCGCAAGCTCGCCGGACCCGAGAAGTCGACGCTGCCAGCGGCCGAACTCGACTTTCACGCCGCCGAGTACGCACGGCTCATCGCAGCGCTCGAATCAGCCGCAGGCGAATCGAAACTCCCCGAAGCGCCCGCCGGACGCGAAGCGCTAAACGACCTGCTGGTCCGCGTGCGGCTGAGTTTAAGCTAGCTGCAAGAACAGTAGGCCCCCGACGCCTTCGGGGCCTGGGCCGCGCGAGGACGCTGTTCGTTAGGACGACGTAGCGTGACAGTCGAGCCTCTGCGCCGGGGCCGCAAGACAACGTCGCTCGTCGCTCTCATAGCTCGCAAAAAGATCGCGCCTGCACCGCTTCAGTCCCTCACGGCGTGAGAGGACTACTTTCTACCACTCTTCCCGAAATCGCTCTTCCGCCCATGGGTCGCCGCGCATGTGGTAGCCGCCGCGTTCCCAGTAGCCGGCCTGATCGGCGGGGATCAGTTCGATGCCGCGGATCCATTTCGCGCTTTTCCAGGCGTAGAGTTGCGGGACCATGCCGCGGACCGGGCCGCCGTGATCGGCCGGAATCGGCTCGCCATCGTGCAGATCGGCCAGCAGCGCGTCCTCAGCCAGAAAATCAGCCAGCGGCAGGTTCGTCGTCCAACCGTTGTCGTACGCATGGCACAGGACAAACTTCGCCTCGGGCTTCACGCCGGCCCGCTCGAGGAGCTCACGCGTCGAGACCCCTTCCCAGATATTCGCCAGCCGCGACCACCGCGTGACGCAGTGGAAATCGGCGAACACTTTGACGCGCGGCAGTGCGCGAAACTCATCGAGCGAAAAACTGAGCGGCCGCTCGACGAGGCCAAACACCTGTAGCCGCCAGCGATCGAGCGGGACCTGCGGCGTGCCGAACGCGTCGAGCACTGGCCACTTGCGGGTTCGCGATTGGCCTGGGGGAATCCGGTTGGTCCGCCGCGTGTCGGGGCTGATGATCACCCCCTCGGGCTGATCGGCGGGCGTGGCCGGTTCGCCGGCCTGGTACTTGGGATCGGTGAAGCGGTCGAGCATAAGGCAGCCGTGGAGTGAGGGCTCCTAACGAGACACCTCTTTCCCCGGCGTTCGGGCCAAATGCAATGGGTCGCGTTAGGGGTTGTAAGAGCCACCCCTCATTCTAGGATGCGGCGCGCGGGCAGCAAGTTACGAACGCTCGACACACGGAAGCGAGCACGTGTCTAGAACCGGCCCGATTCGGGTGTGCTGGCAGTTGTCGCTGCGCCGCGGATCGTGCCGCGGGCGGTGCATTGCGCCTGGCCGCCGGCGGCCAAATCGGTCTGGATTTCGATCGTCCGTTCGAGCTCGCCTGCGGTTTCTCCGGCCGTGAATGTCACCGGAATGAGGTGGACCTTCTTGGCGACGTCGGTCGTCTTGAATTCAAATGCCGTGTCGTCGCAGGCGACCCCCGTCACCTTGAACGGCTGTTTGCCAGTCACGACGAGCTGCTTGGTCACTTTCTGTCCCGGCTGCAAGACACCGAGAAACAGCGACGACGGGCTGACCGACAGCGGCGGCACGACGCGCCCCTCCACGGCGATGGCCACAGTCGGCACGCGGGGATCGTTCGTCACCAGCGTGAGCATGTCGCTAATGCTGCCGGCAGGAGCATCGTCCTTCAGCTTGACCGCCATTTTGTAGGCCAGTCCGTTGGTCGTTCGCTGGGGCTGTCCGAGTTCCACCTCCAGATGCGAATTGGCGCTCCGCACATCGGTAATCTGCCACGCGGCGCGGCCGTAGTAATTGATCGTGATTTCGCGGGCCGCTTCGGTCCCCTGGTCAACATCGCCCAGGGCGACGCTGCCCGGCTGGAAGTCGACTTCGCCATGGATATTCCCTTTGATCTGCAGCTGCACCTCGGCGTAGAAGGGCTTATCGATGACGACGGTGATCGTCGAACTCCGCTGACCCAGAAATGACTTGGTGTTAAGCGTGGTGAGGATCGCCCCTTTTTCCCAGGTCTTAAGCGTGGCCTTGGTGATCGTCGGC
>JALORD010000280.1 GCA_025459145.1 Pirellulaceae bacterium
CTGGTTCTCGCGGAGCCAGGCGACTTTCACGACGTCGGTCGAGATGCGGCTGGCGGCGTCGAGCACGCCGAACTCGGTCGTGAACAGGATCGCGACCCCTATCAGCATGAAGGCATGCCGGGCCAGTGGGCCGACAAGCTCCGCAATTCGTCCCGCTTCGGCCCAGATGAACGTGTTGTCCGCGAACACCTTTGCGTCGACCACCCGCTGACCGTCGGGGCCGAAGAAAGAGATGTAAGCGATCAGTGTCAGCAGCACCAAACACACGAGGCACGTACACAGGAAACTGACGAAATGCTCCCAACAGGCCGCCCGCCACCAGGCGGACCAGCGGCGCAGATTTTCCGCAGTGTGCGGAAAGTGAAAGCCGATTTCGGTAATCGCCTCTTCCTGGCCGGTGATCGGGCTCGTGATCCGACCGATATGCCGCCCCATGGCGTACCCCTTATCGCGAATGTAGTTGCTCTGCGCGAGGTTCATCGTTCCGCCGGCGCCGGCAAACGCGAGCGCCCCGAGCAACATCATCGAATCGATGCTCCCGCCGCGCGGGAAGAACTGTGGCGCACCGAGCGTGAGCGTCGTCGTGGCTTGCACGACCAAGGCATCGGGTCGCAGCACCAGGAGCCATGTGGCCAACCCGACGACGAGCAGCACGATCGCGCCGACGAGCAACATCTGCACCCGCTCGACCGTTTCATAGAGGACCGGCCCCGCCGTCAGAATCGCGCCGCAAAACAAGAGGCCGGCCATCGCCAGCCAATTGTCGTATGCCCCGGGGAGCATTTTGCCATCGGGGCCGAATTGCGGCGACGCGATCAGCCAGCCGATCATTTCCCCCGCCCCTTTGGCCCAGGCGGGGATCATCCAGGGGACGATATTAAGCACGAGAAATAGCGCCGCCAGCGGCCGCCACAGACGAATGATCCCGGCCAGGGCACTCTCGCCCGTGGCCAGCGTCCAGCGCATGATCTCGAGGTTCAGAAAGTACTGCATTACGACCGCGAGCAGGCACGCCCAGAAAAAGACAAATCGGCTGTGAAACGTGATGTACGGCCACAGTACGAACTCGCCGCTCCCCAGCGCCAGTCCCGCTAGGATGATGCTCGGGCCGATCATCCGCCGGAGCGGAATCGGTTCGGGCAAATCGCGCTCGCGGAGCGGAGGTAGATACCCGGGCTCGATAACGGCGGATGAATCTGGAGTTGGATCGGCAGCCATGGGAGAGGACCGGCGTTAGTTGAGAGGGAGAGTCGCCGAACGAAACGGAATGGCACGCACCATCGGCCCGTTCAGCTCGGATGTGCGATGGTAGGGAGTCGGACCGCTTCACGCAAACTTTGGCACAGCGCCGTCGACCGACGAGAGGCTCCATAAATCCGACAGCGGAGGGTGTTCGGCCCTGCGGTAGCCAATTAGTTTGTATCCCATCGTCTCTCGGCATCAACTTCCATATTCGCACTCAGATTCTCGCATGGCTCGCGTTTTGGTGACGGGAGGAACCGGCTTCATCGGCCAGCATCTGTCTCTGCGGCTGTGCAACGAGCAGCACGAAGTCCGCTGCCTGGTCCGCAGCGAAGCCCGGGGCCAGAAGTTGCGCGAGCAGGGGGCAGAACTCGTCGTCGGCGATCTCGATGAGCCGCACCGCATCGCGGAGGCCATCGAAGGAGCCAGTGTGGTCTACCACCTGGCGGGAATGACCAAGTCGCTCCAGCCGGAGTTCATGTTCCGGGTGAACGAAGCGGGGACGGCTGCCATTGCCGCGGCGTCCGCTCGCCAGTCGCCCGCCCCGACGCTGGTCGTGGTGTCGTCGGTCGCGGCGGCCGGTCCAGCGCCGCGGGGAGCGATTCGCCAGGAAACGGACGAGCCAGCGCCGGTCTCGGTTTACGGCCGGAGCAAGCTCGCCGGCGAGCGGGCCGCTACTCGGTACGCCGGCCAGGTGCCGATGACGATCGTGCGCCCCGGCGTCGTCTTTGGGCCAGGAGATAAGGCCTTCGCCAAAATGTTCGCGGCGATTCGCCGAATGCGATTTCACGCTTCGCCGAGTTTCACGCCGCCGCCCCTCTCCTATATCCATGTGGCCGATTTGGTCGAAATTCTGCTGCGGGCCGCCGAGCGTGGGACGCGCATTCCGGCGGATGCCGAGGCTTCCCCCGCCGCGGGGCGCTATTTCGCCGTCGCCCCGGAATACCCGACGTATGCCGAACTGGGACGGATTGTGCGTCCCATGCTCCGCCGCCCGTTTGCCCCGGTGATTCCGCTCGCTGGCCCGGTCGCCTGGTGCATCGCCGGGGCGAGTGAACTCGTCAGCCGGCTGCGAGGCCAGCCCGAGGAGTTCGGTTTCGACAAACTGCGAGAAGCCTTCGTCTCCAGTTGGGCCTGCTCGCCGGCGGCGGTCGAGCGGGATCTTGGATTTACCCCGCCGCTTCCTTTAGCCGCCCGGCTGCAAGAGACCATCGACTGGTATCAGAAGTCGGGCTGGCTGTAGCGGCGGCCAGTGCCGATCGCACGCCGAGCCTCCTGCACAGCTGGCGTCGGGAGGTTATCATGCGGCCGGGAGCAGCACGTTCCAGCCGCGCAACGACTGGCTGAGTTCCGCGAGCGGTGTGAAGAAATTTCCAAGACATTCTGACAAACAATTCAATAACTCTGGAGATCTGACAATGCCACAATCCTGGTTGTATGGTTCGCTGGCAATCGCCCTGGCGGTCAGTCAATTCGCAGTTGCGGCCGATCCCACGCCAAACACGCTGACCGACGAGGAAAAGGCCGCCGGCTGGAAGCTGCTCTTCGATGGCAAATCCACTGACGGCTGGCGCAACTACAAGAAGACTGAAGTGGGCCCCGGCTGGAAGATCGAGGACGGCGCACTCGTGCGGGCGGCCGGCGGGGCAGGGGACATCATCACCAAGGACAAGTTCGCCGCGTTTGAACTGAAGCTCGAGTACAAAATCTCGCCTGGCGGCAACAGCGGTCTGATGTTCCGCGTGACCGAAGAGGGGGGCGCTCCGTGGCACACCGGTCCCGAAATCCAGATTCAGGACAACAAGGAAGGACACGATCCGCAGCTTTCCGGGTGGCTGTATCAGCTCTACAAGCCCGAGATCGACGCCACGAAGCCGGCCGGCGAATGGAACGAACTGCGAGTGCTGATCACGCCCGAAAAGTGCGCCACCTGGATGAACGGCAAGCCTTACTATGAATATGTGATCGGCTCGGATGAATGGAACGAGCGGGTCGCCAAAAGCAAGTTCGCCAAGATGGCCGGCTTCGGCAAAGCCGCGAGCGGACACATCTGCCTGCAGGATCACGGCAATCCCGTGAGCTTCCGCAACGTCAAGATTCGCCCCATCGAGTCGAAGTAGTTTGCCGCGTCGCGTGGATTCCTGGCGGAGCAAATCGACCCGGCATGTCCTACTGGACTGACAAAGTGGCCCTGGTGACCGGCGGCTCTGCCGGACTGGGGCTGGCCGTGGCTCGAGCCTTGGCAGAGCGGGGGGCGCACGTGGCCATCGCCGCTCGCGACGAAGCCCGGCTCCGGCAGGCGACTGACCTGCTTCTCGCCCATGGGCAGCCTTGCCTGGGACTTGCAGCCGATGTCACCCGCGACGCCGATTGCCAATCACTCGTCGCACAAACGTTGGAGCACTTCGGCCGGCTCGACGCCGTCGTGCATTGTGCCGGGCGCAGTGCCCGGGGCAGTGTTGCCGACACGACGGCAGCTGACTTTGCCGAACTGCTCGAAATCAATTTCCTCTCGGCAGTTCGTGTGTCGCAGTCGGCGCTCGCGCCCCTGCGGCTCTCGCGAGGCCATCTCGTTCTGATCGGCTCCCTCGCTTCGCATGCCGCGGCCAAACACCTCGGCCCCTATCCAGCCAGCAAGTTCCCGCTCGCCGCCTATGCCCAGCAGCTCCGCCTGGAGCTCGGACCCGAGGGGCTGCACTCACTGCTGGTTTGCCCCGGACCGATTCGCCGCGACGACGCGGGGACACGCTACGACCAGCAAGCGGGCGGTCTGCCCGCCGCGGCCCGCCAGCCAGGGGGCGGAGTCCGTCTCAAGGGGATCGACCCCAACTGGCTCGCGGCAAGAATTCTGCGTGCCTGCGAGCGTCGCGAGAAAGAAATCGTCGTCCCCGCCCGGGCCAGACTTTTATTTGCGATCGGAGCGCTCTGGCCGACGCTTGGCGACTGGATCGTGAACCGGATGACGAAGGGCTAACAGGCAGCCCATCGCTGGCCGTTTCGAGCCGTCGTGAATTCAGATTTCGCTTGACCGGGCCTCGCCGAAACCTTAGTTTGATCGACGCGTGCTGATTGGTTCATGGAAACCTGTCTGTACCCCCACCTCGAGCGCGCCAGCCGACCGACCGGCGCGACGACTCCTTTGCCTGCCCGGGAGCCTGCCCCATGCGGTCATCTTTCAGCTGTTTGTTCGTGCTGGCGCTGTTTGCTGGCACAACTGCGGTCCGCTCGCAAGAGGCGCCCGTTGCGGCGTCTGAACCGCCAGCAATTCTGCCCCTGCACGAACGAATCGACTCCCTCGTCGAGCGCGACGCGGTCGGCCCTCTGAATCCACTTGCCGGGGATGCCGACTTTCTGCGGCGGGTCTATCTCGATCTGGCGGGCGTCATTCCGACGGCGGACGAAGCCCGCACATTTCTCAGCGATGCCGATTCCGACAAACGGGCCAAATTGATTGATGCCTTGCTCGACAGCCCGCAATTCGCCCGTCAGATGGCGCTCACGTTCGACCTGATGCTGATCGAGCGCCGTGCCGACAAGTCCGTGAAAGTGACCGATTGGGAAGAGTATCTGCGAAAGTCGTTTGCCGACGATAAGCCGCTCGATCAATTGTTTCGCGAACTGCTGGTGACCGACGGGGCCGACGAGGCGACTCGCCCTGCTGCCAAGTTCCTGCTGAATCGGACCTGCGAGCCAAACGCGGTGACACGCGACCTCGGGCGGGTCTACTTTGGCATGGACCTGCAATGCGCCCAGTGCCACGATCATCCGCTTATTGGCGACTATTTGCAGGCCGACTACTACGGCCTCTACGCGTTCGTGATGCGGACGAGCGTCTTCACTGACAAGCAGAAAAAGCTCGATGTCGTGGCCGAAAAGGCCGACGGCGATCCGACGTATAAGTCTGTTTTTACGGGGGACGGAGCCGATCAGGTCAAACCGAGATTGCCGAAGGGACTTTATGTCAGCAGTGAGCCGACGTTTGCCAAGTCCGCTGAGTATGCGACGGCACCTGCGAAGGACGTCCGTGGCATTCCCAAGTACAGCCGGCGGGCAAAATTGGCCGAGTTACTTACCGACAGCCACGAGTTTCGCCGCAATCTGGCGAATCGGTTATGGGCGCAGATGTTCGGGCGGGGGCTCGTGCATCCGGTCGATTATCACCATCCCGACAATCCGCCAAGCCATCCGGAACTCTTGACGCTGCTGGCCGACGAATTGGCGGCCCGAAAGTACGACGCGAAGTCGCTCTTGCGGGAATTAGCTCTGACCCGGGCTTATCAAAGGGCCTGCGATGCGCCGCGACTGGCGGATCTCCAGTTGCCGCCTGGCGAGGAACTGGCCAGCCAGCTTGAATCGCACCGCGGCGAACTCGCCGCGCGGGTCGAAGCGTGCCACAGCGAGGTCGCCGCAATCGAAGCCGAGCGTAAGGCGGTGCAAGCCGAGGCGGAGACGCTGCGCGAGTCGCTCGCGAAGTTGGAAGCCGCCGTCAAAGCGGCTGCCGACAGTGCAGCCAAGGCGATCGCTGCTCAGGAGGCCGCAGCAGCGCGTCTGGCCAAGAGTCAGGAGGCCGCCACGCTGGTGAAGAACGCCGCGCTCCGAACGAGTGTCGCAACGAAGAAGCTTCCGGACGACGCGGAGGTCAAACAGGCATTTGCAATCCTCGATGCCCGGGCGGCCAAACTCGCTGAAGCCGCGGCGACCGCAGAATCGGAGTCGGCCAAGTTGAAAGAAGAGGTCGACTCGGCCCAAGGAGCGGAAGAGTCGGCTCGTGCGGCCCTCTCTGCCGAGCAGAGTAAAGTGCCCACCGAGCGTTTGACCGAGATCGAAGGGCGACTGCTCGCAGCGCGACACGAACTGACCGACGCCCGCTATGCGGTGGCCCGGCTCGATCGCCAGAAGTCCATCGCCGATTCGATCGTTCAGTGGCAGTCGCTGCAGGCGGACTCCGGCGCGGCAGAGCCGGTCGAGCGGGAACTCGTCGATCGCTGGACCACTTCGCTGCAGATCGCCCGGCTGCGGCCGCTCACGGGGGAGCAGTTCGCTCGCAGTCTCTTGCAAGTCGGGGGAACGATGGTCCGCCTCGACCAGGCGGCCCGCGATGCAGTCGTCGGCGACAAGTCGCCGCCGGCCGAACTGGCGGAGGCTGGCGAAGCCGACCGGCCGCGGGTGATCGCCCGCCTGGCCGAGCCGCGGCAATTCGCCCAACTCCGCGGCGATTTCACGGCGATTGTAAATCTGTACGGCACGCTTCCCGGAGACGACTTCCAAGCGACGGTCAACCAATCGCTGTTCTTGGGAAATGGCTCGCAGGTCGACAAATGGCTGGGAGTCGGAAAGGATAGTCTCACCGAGCGGCTGACGGCAATCGACGACTCGGCCAAGCTCGCGGAAGAGTTGTATTTGTCGGTGCTGACGCGGATGCCCGAGGATGTCGAAGCGGCGGATGTCGCCCAATATCTCGAGGGCCGCACGGAGGATCGGGCGGCG
>JALORD010000281.1 GCA_025459145.1 Pirellulaceae bacterium
GGCTGCTGACCGCTCACCCGCGGGCCCCCCCGCGACACGCTATGTACGCGAACCGCGCAGTGCGGCCAACCAGCAAGCGACAACGATGCCCACCGCGGCCGAATTTCGCGCCGGGCAATTCACCACGGTTGTCCCATCGATCCCGCAGCCCTCGGGGCCTGCGGCGGGAACCGCATGGCCAGTCGAACCACGGTCGGCCAATCCACCCCTGGAAAGCTCCGCCACCGAACTGATCGAACGGTCGATGTTTTACCGCGATCCACTGCCGAACTGGGAACATCCGACGATCGCTCCTGCCACGCTGGTCGTACCGTCCGCCTGGCAGAACCAGACGAGCCTGCCCGCGCCGACCTCGGCCCAAATCCAGCGGCTGCCGCCGATCGACGAACAGGCGGCCCATGCCAACCGGTGAAATGGCGGCCGCCCGCGCGCGATCAGGACCAAAAGGCTGCTCGACAAGGGCGCGGCAGCTAGACTTAAGAGAGAACCTGCGGAGAAGTTGGAGGACGGCGGTCAGAGTTCGCAAGCGATGACTTCCGACCTTTGACTTCCAACCGCTACCTTCGTTTCCCATGTTGCGGCTCCGCGCCGGTAGCAATCGAGCGGCCTCTGCCGGATGAACCATGATCCACGGCGCATCCAACTCGCTCGAATCCCTCTCGGTCGACCCCGAACTGCAGGGCGGTGGGCAAGATGAAGCCTGGCGCGAGGTGGAAAGCGCCTTGGACGAGTTGGCTCAACTGGCCCACGAGGAAACGCCGGTCACCGAGTTTCACGGCCGACTGCTCGAACGATGCGTGGGCCTCTTGGCGGCGACAGGGGGCCTCTTGTGGGAATTGGCCCCCAGCGGACAGCTTTCGGTCGTCGCCCAACTGCATCCCGGCCGGTCCCTGGCCGGCAGCACGGAAGAGCTCGCTCGCCATCAACGAATCGCCGCGGCGATTCTGTCGGCGGGAGAGCCGCGGCTGATCCCGCCGGCCTATCACGACGGACAAATCGCCAATGCGACGCCGTGGCTCCTCTTGGTGTGCCCGATTGCCATCGCGGGGCAGCCGCGGCTGGCGCTCGAAATCTTCCAGCGGCCCGACGGACGAGCGTCGATCGAGCAAGGTTACCTGCGGCTGGTGCGAATCGCCTGCGAACTGGCCGAGCAGTTCCACCGCGGGCACGAATTGCGGCGGTTGCAAGCGCGCGAAGAGGAGACGCTCAGGCTGGTCGCGCTCCTCCAGGAATCGCATCAGAGCCTCGATCTGACGACGACCGCCGCGACGATCGCCCACGAGACGCGAAGGTGGCTCGCATGCGACCGGGCCGCGGTGCTGGTCTGCCGGTTGCCGGGCCGTCCCGAGTTGCTCGCGGTGAGCGGTTCGGGAACGTTCGACAAGCGATCGGAAGTCGTGCGGGCCTGGCAACAACTCGCACAGTTTGTGGCCGCGTCGGGCGAAGCGGTCTGGCATCCCGAGCACGAAGCGCCTACCACCGAAACGCATGTACCCGAAGCTCGCGCGCCCGAGGTAGCCGAGCACATCCAGAGCATCCTCGACCAGTCGCATGCCCGCGGCCTCGCGCTGGTCCCCATCCTGGCTGGTGAATCGTCCGCTGGCGAAGAGAGCGCGCCGACCTGCATTGGCGTGCTGGTGGCGGAAGATTTCGCTCAGGAGTTCGACGCGCCGCGGCGATCGCGCGCCGTTCAGGGAGCGCAGCTTGTCGGCCGAGCGCTCTGGCACGCGCTCGAAGTCGACCGCATCCCCTTTAAAGGCGCGTTGCAGCCGCTGGGCCGCGGCTGGCTCGACTTTCGAGCGCGGCGAGCGAAGCAAGTGGCCGTGGCTGCGGCGAGCTTGCTGCTGCTCGCACTCTTGCTGTGGCTAATTCCCGCAGAACTGACGGTCACCGCCCGCGGACGATTGCTCCCTGAGTTGAGGCAGAACGTGTATGCCTCGGCCGATGGAGTCGTCGTCGAGCTCCTGAAGGACAATGGCGACGCGGTCGAAAAAGGGGAGCTGCTCGCCCAGCTCGAAAGTCCAGCGCTCGACCTCGCGTGGAGCGAGCTTCTCGGACGCCGCCGGACGGTCGACGAGAATCTGCAAGCCGCCGAAACGGCGCTCCTCGGCGAAGGGCAGAGTACGGAACAAGCACACGCCTGGGAGCGAGGGCAGCTGGCGGCGCGTGCCGAGTCGCTTCGCGAAGAGCTGCGAGGACTCGACGAACAACTGACGATCGTCCGCGGGCAGCAGGCGGCGCTCGCGATTCGCAGCCCGATTGCGGGCCGAATTCTCACCTGGGATACGCGGCGACAGCTTGCAGGCCGGCCGGTCAATCGGGGCGATTTACTCTTCACGGTGGCGGAGGTCGCTGGCGAGTGGGAGTTGGTGCTCGACGTGCCCGATCGCCAAGCGCGAGCTGTCACTCGCGCTTGGCAACGCCCGGAGCCCGACATCGGCGTGAGGTACCAGCTGGGAACCGATCCGGGCACGGTTCATGAGGCACAGGTAACGGTGGTAGCACCGGCGACCCAACTATCCGACGAAGGAGAGCCGGTGCTGCGCGTGGTGGCTCGTCCTGAAACGCAAGTCAGCGCGGCCCTGCGTCCTGGTTCGACGGTCTTTGCCAAACTGCGCTGCGGCCAGACTTCGTTGGGAGGCGTCTGGCTCGGGGATCTGTGGGATGCGATTCGCGCGGCAGTTGTATTTTAGGGCGTCAGTTTACTGGGACGAGAGTTTTCTGGGGTGACATATGACGCATGCGCTGCGCTGGATGGTGGTCGGGCTCCTGTGCATGGGGTCTTCAGCATTCGCGTGGGGTCAGGAAATCGAGATTCCGAACGTCCTGGTCAAGTTGATCGACGAGCTCGAAGTTCCCGCTCCCGAAGCCGGGACGGTGCTGGAAGCTGCAGCTCAGGAGGGGCAGACGGTCGCCGCAGCGGACCTGCTCGTCCAGATCGACGACTCGCAGGCCCGCTATGCGCTTGCGCGGGCCAAGATCGAGCTGGCGATCGCCCGCGACAAGGCGGCGAGCGATGTCGCCGTGCGCGGAGCCGAACGGGCCAACCAGACCGCCGCCGCCGAGTTGCAGCGGGCCGAGGAGTCCCGCAGCCGACTGCGCGATACGGTCACCGAAACCGAACTCGAACGGCTGCGCCTGGCGGCCGATCAAGCCGCCCTGGCCGTCGAGAAAGCCCGGCAAGAGCAGCAGGCGGCCCGGCTCACCCAGGAATTGAAACAAGTGGAGCTCGAGTTTGCCGCGCAGCAAGTCGAGCGGCGGCGCGTGACGGCCCTCTTTGCGGGCAAGGTCGTTGACGTCCATATCCGCCGCGGGGCCTGGGTCGAGCCGGGAGACAAACTGCTCCGCGTGATTCGCCTGGATCGACTCCGCGTCGAAGGAATGCTCGACGCCCGCGCCGCGAGCCTCAAGCAGCAGGACCAAAGCGTCTCGCTGGAAGTGGTCCTGCCCGGCGGTAAGACTGCGACGTTTCCTGGCAAGCTGACGTTTGTGAGCCCCGTGATCGACCCCTTCACAAAGCAGGTCCGCGTGCTCGCCGAGGTCGAGAACCCGGGCTTTGTGCTCGCACCAGGTTTGCGCGGAACGCTGAAGGTCGCTCCTTCCCGCTAGGCCGGAAAGACTGTCTGTATGCGGGTAATCGACAAACTCCGACCGCCGACCATGCGTTCGCTAGCCGCCGAGGAGAGCCCGCTCGCGCTCCGTCGACGGCCTGACCTTGTTGCGGTCTCGCAGCAGTTCCGGGGAACGGAGTGGTTCGTCATCCACGATCCGGTGGCGGCCCGCTACTTCTATCTGACCGACGAGGAGTACGCGATTCTGGAATCGCTCGACGCTGCGCGCAGCCTGGCCGAAGTACAGGCACAATTCCAGCGGCGGTTCGCCCCGCGTCAGCTTTCGCTAGGTCAATTGCAGCGGTTTCTCGGTGAACTGCATCGGCGCGAGCTGGTCCTCTCGGAAACGCCTGGCCAAGGACCGGCGCTCGTCAAGCGCGAGCGAGAAAGAAGCGAATGGGGGCTGCTGCGACTGGCCGAACGGCTGCTCGCGATCCGCTTCCGCGGCTTGCATGCCCAGCCGCTGCTGGACTGGCTCGGCCCTCGCTGCAGTTGGCTGGTGGGGTGGCCCGGCTGGATCCTGTGGGGAGTGCTGATGGCGAGTGCCGGGTTCGTCTTGCTCTCTGCGGGAAGCGAACTGGCCGCCCGAGCGCCGAGCGCCGCGGAGTTCCTGACCCCCGCCAACGCCTTTTGGCTGGCAATCGCACTCATCGTGGTCAAGACGCTCCACGAGCTGGGACATGCCTTGGCCGCCTGGCGGCTGGGGTGCCCCGTGCCCGAGATCGGCCTGCAGCTCTTCTTCTTCCTGCCGTGCGTTTACACCAATGTTTCCGGGAGCTGGCTCCTGCCGAGCAAGTGGCAACGTATGGCCATCGCGGCGGCGGGAATTTACGTCGAGCTGGGACTCGCGGCGGCGGCGCTCGTCGTCTGGCGACTGGCCGAACCCGGTCCGCTGGCCAGCATCGCCTACAGCGTGATGCTCGTCGCCTCACTCGGCACGCTGCTCATCAACGCCAACCCGCTGATGCGGTACGATGGCTACTATCTGCTTTCCGATCTTGTGGAGGTTCCCAACCTCGAACAACGGTCGCGGCAGCAACTCGTGGCATGGTTCTCCGCCGTCTGCCTCGGAACCGGCTGGCAGGCGCCCGATCCGCTCGACGAAGAGCCTCAGCCGCTACTAGCCGTGTACGCCGCGGCAGCGATCGCCTATCGGCTTGCGCTGCTGGCCGGGCTCTATGTCGCCCTGCGGGGATTGCTGCGGCCGTGGCAACTCGAGCCGGTGAGTGATGTATTGCTGGCGGCAGCCGTGCTGGGGCTGGTCGTTCCGCTCGTGAGCCAGGTGAGGCAACTTGTGATCCACGCTCGCCGCCGACGCGAATTCCGTCCTCAACGGCTGTGGATCACAGCCGGGGTGACCGGCCTTCTGATCGCTGCCGCGATGCTGGTCCCCTTGCCGCAGCGGATCACCGCCCCGGCTGTGCTCGAAGCGGAGGACGCACGGCCGGTGTACGTCTCGGTCGCTGGCACGCTGCGTGAGACGGTCGTGGCTGGTACAGCCGTCAAACAGGGAGACCCGGTGGCCCGGCTCGAGAGCCCGGAACTCGCTCGCGATCTGGCCCGCCTCGAGAGCGAGCGCCGCGCGGAGGCCCTGCATCTGGCCTTTCTCGAGACGGCCCAGTCGCTCGACTCGAAAGGGGCGGCCTCGATTCCCGCGGCCCGCGAGACACTGGCCGATTTGGACGAGCGGATTCGCCAGGTCCGGTTCCTGGCGGGCCGATTGACGGTGGCCGCTCCCTGCGACGGTCAAGTCCTGCCGCCGCCGCGCGTTGCCGATGTGGACCGCGCGGGCAAGCTGGGCGGCTGGGCTGGCACGCCCCTCGATCCGGAAAACCGGGGCTGCTACCTGCAGACGGGCACACAGCTCTGCACGATCGCCCCGCGGGCAGCAGCGACAGAGCAGTCAGGATCGGCGGCTGGTGTCCCGGTCGAAGCAATCGCTGTCGTCACGCAGCAAGATGTCGCACTGATCGAACCGGGGGCCAGCGTACGGATCGTCGTGCCGCAGTCGGCCGTAAGCTCCGTTGATGGCCAGGTTGCCGAAATATCGCAGCTTGAAGATGCCCAGTTGCCCGAACATTTGATCGCCACCCAAGCGCTGCCGGCACGGCTGGACAAGTCCGGCAGGCCGCAGCCACTGGGCGTCATGTATCGGGTTCGAATCAAGCTTAATCGCGAACCGGCGGGTGCCACGCCGGGGCAAGTGGTAAACGTGGCCATCGCGGGCCGAGCCCAGTCGGCAGGGACGCGGCTGGGGAGGTGGCTGGGAAGCACGTTCCGTTTCGGCTGGGCCGATTGAACGCGCTCCGCTGCGACCGTTCTGCGGTTATTCGCGGCACGGAATCCGATAGCCGGGCAGCGTCCAGTGCGGATGCCAGGTGCAGCGCCGGGCAGGCTGGGCAAACACATGATACGGGAGCAGCGCGGTTCGCGTATAAAACTGACCGCCCGAAACCACTGGCTGCAGGATGCCGAAACTGCGGCCGTACCGCTCCAGATTCACTTCTTCGAAGTACAGCGGCTGGTAGCAGAACTCGAGTCCCGCCGGGGCGATTCCCACGGCGTCGCTGAATCCCAGGAGCACGTTGCGCTCCAGCGGCGGGGCCGCGGCGAAGTCGGCCGTCGCGTAGTCGGCCGGGGCAGGCAGCGGCTGTCCCCGATCGTCCACGAGCGGGGGGGGAGCAATGTCGAGACTGATGTTGCGAATATCGCGAACGGGGAACGAAGTGCCGACATTCGGCGAAACGATCGGCCCCGGCTGGATTTCTTCAAACGCGCCCGGCCGGGGTGTCGGCTCGGCGAGTTCCTCTTGGGACTGGGCTGCCTCCAACTGGGCTGCCTCCGACTGGACGATGAACCGATTGTCGGCGCCCGACAGTTCCTCCTCTGGAACCAGATTCTCGGTGGAACTGACGACATCGGCTGGCGGTGTGCCATTCGTTGCAACGGAGGATTCCGCGGACTCCGGATTCGGGCTGATCAAAGCGCGAGCTAACTCGGCCGCGTCGACTTCGGCAATCCGCGCGGGAGTAATGCACCCTAGCGAAGGGAGCGCGACGGAAGCAGCGCAGAGCCACAGGCCCAGTTGCGATCGGAGA
>JALORD010000689.1 GCA_025459145.1 Pirellulaceae bacterium
CCGGTGCAACTGCTGGTCCACTCGAAAGGCATCGGCCCGTTCGGGATCGGCGTATTTCCCGAACTGGACCCGTACCGCGGCGCGAACGTGTTCGTCTCGACCGACGAAGGCGTCACCTGGCAGCGACGGGGCTGTGCCCAGTTTCCCGATCCCGACTGGTTTGAGCATCGCGTCGTGGAACTGAACAACGGCGACCTGTGGATGCTGGCGCGGACGCGGAACGGAATGATGCAGAGCTTCTCGAAAGACCGCGGCCGCACGTGGTCGGAGGCGACATTCCCCGAAGGCATCCAGCACCCGGTGGCTCGCTTCCACGTGCGCCGGCTGGCGTCCGGCCGCATCCTGCTGGTCAAACACGGCGAGACCCTCGACACGCACGAAGGCCGCAGCAAACTCACCGCCTGGCTGTCCGACGACGAGGGCCAATCGTGGCGGGGTGGGTTGATGCTCGACGAGCGCAAAGGCATCTCCTATCCCGACGGCTTCCAAACGCCCGAGGGCACGATTTACATCTCCTATGACCGCAATCGCAGCTCGGACGGGGAGATTTTGATGGCGAGGTTTACGGAACAGGACGTGCTGGCGAAGCACGTGCGCGGTCCGAAGTCGAAGCTGAAAATGCTGGTCAGCCGCCCGTTGAAAGGAAAATAGGACGGCGCGGGGATTTGTCAGCCCGTCCCGACGCGATCAGGTCGGCCCAAGGCGTCAGACTGGGGCGGATCGTGACGATGTACGCCGACAGCTGGAACGCGACCAGATGCTGGTGCATGACGTCCGGGCGAAACAGGGGTTTTCGTTCAATCGGCACGGCAATCCTCTGGCGAACCTGCGGCGAACTGCGACCCACGACCTTCAAATCGAGGTGTGGTGCCAGTGTAGCAGGTCGATTCTGACCCTACAAAAGGGTTGCTCAGAGCGTCCAAGTCGCGGGCGATCTCGCCGAACGACAGAATGGGCATGCGTAGTCCTTCCTTTCACTCGCCCGCTTCCCGATTTTCGCTTTCCGTTTCGCTCGGCGGCCTAAACGCCGCCTCGGCCCGCCCGACGGCGTCCTTGGGCAATTCGTTGGCGTAAATCACCGACAGAAATGCCGGCAGGTACATATCCAGCATGTTCGTACATATCCAGCATGTTCGCTGCATCACCGCCGGCGTGCCCTCGCTAGCCCAGGCGATGCCGCGGGGCAGGGAGGCGATGTCAGAGGTAAATGACGTGGCCGGCCTTGTGCAGCAGGCGAAGTATTGAACCGAAAAAAGAGTTGACATGTAACGCAATAGTATTGACATGTACCGCAATTGTTTCTACGATTGAAGGAGACTTGTGGAGCACGACCATGGCAAAGAACAAACCGACGGTGATTGACTGCAAGCGATTGGAACTGGACGGAATCCGTTACGTGATTCTGCGGGAAACGGTCTTTGACCGGCTTTGTCAGAAGGCCGGTGTCGACCGAGTTCAGGAGGCGTCGAGCGAGGGCTCGGCCGCGTCTTCCCTGGATCTGGACGGGACTTCACTGGCCGCCAAGCTGCTTCGCCGCCGGCAGGCTTCAGGTTTATCCCAGGCTGAACTGGCCCGCCGCGCCGGCATCCGTCCGGAGACGCTCAATCGGATCGAACGCGGCCGAACCACACCGGATTTCGCCACCGTTCGCAAGCTTGTTGTCGCCATGAACGCGGCCGAATTGGAGGGGACCGATTCCTAGGTTACGCCCCCTTCTTCAACCCAAGGAGCAGGATGATGCAAACTGACACTCGGATAGCCTGTCGGACGGTTCCCGACCGGGATGAAGTCCTGGAAAGCGTCGCACAAATCGTCGCGGAGCAGATCGGCGCGCAGGCGGATCGAATTGCGGAGGGCAACGCACTTGTCGAGGATCTTGGCTGCGACAGCTTGGACATCGTAGAAATCGCAATGGAACTCGAAGAGCACTTCGACATATCGATCCCGGATGAGTTCGACAAAACAGCCCGGACCATCGGCGATGTGACCGACGGTGTGCTGCAACTGCTCGCTGTTTCGAACGTACGTTAACGCCGTTTCGCGCTGTTGGTCGTGCTTGACGAGCGGAAGTCCATGTCGCCTGCAAGTATGCCGCCGGGCGCCCGCACCCCGTGCGCCGCGGATCGGCTGGCGGGGATTATACCGCACGCGGTTGAGGATGGCACATCGGCGAATCTTCGTTTAACCGCGACCCAGCGGGGAGCGCGTCGGCCGCGCGCTCCCCGCTGGGTCGCGGTTAAACGAGCCAAAGTCAATCGCGTGCGGTACAATAGCGCCACATGGTATGATGGGCAGGGCAGCGGCGTCCCGACCAAGCGGCGCCGGACGGCCACACCGAAGTTTGATGGTAGTTTGCGTTAATCAACCCCCTACGCTAACGGTCTACCCAATGTACAACACCCCCGACGGAATCCGCGTGCTGCAGGGAGCCGAGCGACGACTGTTCGTCGAATCGCTGGGCATGCTCGTCGACATGCTGAGGCTCGACGAATTGCCGACCGACATCCAGGTTCTTGACGATCTGACGCAGAACCAGAGGATCGCGACCTACCATGCGGCGGCGCGGGCCCTGCTGGCCGAGGACGAGCCGCCACCGGCACTGACCGCCGTCATCGAGGGTGCTGTGGCCAGCGTCTACCGCCATGTCCGCGACATGATCTCGATGGAATTGGACGTTGCCGAGGTGGATGATGTTGTGGACTTCGACTTCGGCGAGTTACCCGAGGCTCCAAGCTGGCGCGAACGGGCGGTTGTTGCGGCTCGGGAGGTGGGGATCGAAGACCTGCCAAATCCGGACGACCAGGATTGGGACGATTGGGACCTGCTGATCGAGTGTCTGGAAGGCCGTCTGCTTTGGGACGACGACTGGGACATGGTCGATCACCTGGACGCCACCCCGGAGGTGGCGCGTCGCGCCAAGGCCAAACTCGGAATCTCCGACGACTACT
>JALORD010000282.1 GCA_025459145.1 Pirellulaceae bacterium
CGCTCGCCACGAGCTTCGTCCCAAGTGGGCCCACGAACTGACGCGACGGCCGCCAAATCGATATTTGCCCCGGCAACGTCCGGCTGATGTTGGGGAGTGTCTCGATCGTGCATGGGAAAACAACCTGCTGTTTAAATTGCAATCTGGATAAATTCGCCCTGGCGGACCCGATTATCCGCAGGATGGAAACGTCGAACAATGTCAATCGAGACTGCCCCCTCTAGCAGGCGGTTTCCCGCGTCAACGCGTCCTCGCCCCGGGAATTGTCAGCGGTGGCAGCCAGCCCGTTGATTGAATTCCAGCGGACGAGGCGTTACCCTAAGGTGCGAAGCAGACGGGAATTGCGCACACGCTGCGAGTGATTCGCCGACAAGCCTGTCGCCCGCTCTCCCCAAAACGTCACCACGCACCTCACCACGACCAAATTCCCCAGGAGTTCTCGAACATGTCGCGAAAGAGTTCACGCCGCCAATTCATGCAAACGACCGCCGCCCTAGGCGTCGGATACTGGGCCCTGGGGGGCGTTGCCCCGCGCGAAAGCCGGGCGGCCAACGAGAAGATTCGGTTTGCCTGCGTGGGCGTGGGAGGCAAGGGGGCTTCGGACTCAGCCGATGCGGGCCGCGCAGGCGATGTCGTCGCCATCTGCGATATCGACGACGAACGTCTGACCGCAGCGGCTGAAAAGTGGCCCAACGCTAAGAAGTATCACGACTTCCGCAAGATGTTCGAGGAGAACGAGAAGAACATCGACGCGTTTACCGTGAGCACGCCCGATCACTGCCACGCCGTGATCGCCTCGATGGGGATGAAGATGGGCAAGCACGCCTTCGTGCAAAAGCCCATGACCCGTTCACTCTACGAAGCCCGTTACTTGGGCGAATTGGCCGCCAAGCATCAGGTCGCCACGCAAATGGGCAACCAGGGCACGGCCAACAACGACCTGCGCGAAGCTGCCGCGATCCTGAAGACGGACGCGCTCGGCCCGGTGAAGGAAGTCCACGTTTGGACGAATCGCCCCGTGTGGCCGCAGGGACTCGATCGGCCGACTGATACGCCCGAAGTGCCGGCGAATATCCACTGGCCGGAATTCATCGGTCCGGCGGAGATGCGCCCGTTTAATCCGGCCTACACGCCGTTCAAATGGCGCGGCTGGTGGGCGTTTGGCACCGGGGCCCTAGGCGATATGGCCTGCCACACGCTCAACATGCCGTACATGGGGCTGAACCTGAAGGACCCCACGAGCGTCCAAGCGACGACCTCCGGCCACAATCAGGAAACCTATCCGAGCTGGTCGATCATCGAGTACCAGTTCCCCGAACTCAACGGCCGGGCGGCTTGCAAGTTCATGTGGTACGACGGCGGCAAGCGACCGGAAACGGACGAGTTCAAGATGGCCGAAGAGACCGCACTCGGCCGGCAGCGCGACGACCGAGCCCGCCGCGACTTCCGCAACAAGATGGTCAGCGGCTGCTTCGTCCTCGGCGAAAAGGGGTGGCTCCTCTCGCCGGGCGACTATGCGGGCGATGGCCTCTATATGCCCCAGGCCGAGCTCCCCAAGGTCGACTACACCCGCTCGCCGGGCCACTTTGAGGAATGGGTTCGGGCGATTAAGGGAGGTGAGCCAGGGATGTCGAACTTCCCCGGATACGCCGCCGGCCTGACCGAAACGGTGCTGCTAGGCAACCTGGCGGTGTGGGCCGCCGCCAACCCGGGAACGGGCAAGAAGATCGAGTGGGATGCCAAGAACTTGACGGCCACCAACGCGCCGGAAGTCGCTCACATTGTGAAGCCTGAGTTCCACAACGGTTACACGCTGTAGCAGTTCTTACGTCGGAAACAACGCGGCGCTCGCCCCGGTACACCGTTGGGCGCCGCTTGCGATCAACCTCTCCTGGCCGCGGGCTTCGGCAACAATCGTCGAAGCGCCGCGGCTGCTTTATTGAACCTGGCAGTCTTACCGGGCACGGCCGATTATCGATGGATGAGCGACTGGCAACATTTCTGACCGACCTCGCGCGCGGGGAAACACTCGCCGGGGCCGACCTCGCCCGAGCCCAGCGGCGAACGGCTTGGGTCGCGGAAGCAACGGAGCCGCAGCGGGAGGAACTGCTTGCAACTCTCGCCGCAGGCAGCGCGCCGCTCTCCCCTCAGGCCGATCAACTGCTAACCACGGCGCTGGCTCAAGTGGTGCGCGAGGGCCGCCGGCCGCCGGACGCATCGCTCGTGAGTCGCTTGTATCGCCAACTGGGCGCGGATTCGCATGCCCGTGGACAACTGCTTGCCTGGCTCGCGGCCCAGGGTGCGAGCGACGACCTCGCCGGCTACGTCCAGCTGCTCACCGCGGATCCGCCGAGCGACGACCAAGACGTGGTTCAGGCGCTGGCGCCCCTGTTTCGCCGCGGACGCTTGGAGGCCGCAGGGAAGCTCTTTCCCTCGCTATTTGATGCGCTGTGCCATCCTCAGTTGGCGGCGCCGGTGCTCGACCTGGCCAACTTTCTGACGCGGTCCGGGCAGGCTTCGCGCCATCCGGCCGCCGATCGCAGCCCGCAGCTCATCGCGTTGCTGGGACAAGTCAGCCAATCGCTCGGCCGACTCGAGGAACAGCCCGACGACAACCTTTCCCCAACCGACTTGAGTCGACTGGTAGCAGCAAGTGTGGCGCTGGCCGTTTCGCTGTGCGATGCGCTGGCGCTCATCGGCGACAAAGGGGCGATCGGCAAACTGCGGCAGGCTTTGGAGATTGGCCATCGGCGACTGCGCACCGAAGCGGCTGCGGCTTTGGCCCGCCTGGGCGACGAAACGGGGACTAGCGAGCTCATTCAACTGGCCAAGGAGCCTGTCGCCCGCCTGCGCGTGCTGGCCTATGCCGGCGAGCTGGGAATCCGCGACCGGATCGAGCCCCAGTTTCAAACACCCGCGGCCGAAGCCGAGGCTG
Organism: Pirellulaceae bacterium; assembly: GCA_025459145.1. Classification (GTDB taxonomy): domain Bacteria; phylum Planctomycetota; class Planctomycetia; order Pirellulales; family Pirellulaceae; genus CAYLLN01. The sequence goes on from JALORD010000282.1 coordinate 2,936, forward strand.
AACTGGCCGTGTATCTGGCCGAACCAACGCAGTTCGGCATCCCGCCGGCGGCGATCGAGCTGTTCGACGAGCGGACGCAGTACTGGCCCGGTTATACCGAGCCGGTCGATTGCTTTCTATTTCGCTATACCTATGCCGTTACCGTGGCAGGGGTCGGCGAGCGGTCGCTCTCGAACATCGGCATCGCCGGACCGACGACGCATGCCCTGTTGGCCGACCTGGCCGATCTCCCGCCTGCCGACATCTATGCGGCCTACGCCGGCTGGCAGGCCGAACACGAGGAGATCAAGGAGTACGACGTCGCCCGGCTGAGTAAAACCGAAAAGCTGGAGGCCGAGCGGCTCGCGCGGCGGCTGCATGACGCAGGACACCAGGCGATTGAGCCGCAGCTGATGGGATACTTCTTCGGCAGCCGGGCGCTGGCCGCCCGGACCGAGCTGCAGGGAATCGCCGGCGTGGCCATCGCCGACAATGCCGACATCTGTTTTTTTCCTGTGCGCAACGCACGTCGGCCGCTCGGGGCGCGGGAATGCTACGCGATCTACAAAGGCCGGCAACTGCTCGCCACATTCAATCGTCCAGCGACCTAGGCGACGGCTAATTTTGCGATTCTGGATGAATCACCGTTGCCTCGCGGACGGAACGTGAGAAACTAAGGCGCGGTTATCGGCCCTGGTGGGGCGGTCGTCCTCTGGAGGTACAACTTCGCTGATGTCCCTTGATGACCTCAAATCGCGCGAAGAGTTGCTCGCCGAAGTGGCCGAGTTGCGCCACCGCGTCGCCCAATTGGAGCACGCCGAGAATCGGCCGCTGCCGCTCCGCCGCGACGATGTCCTGACCGCGACGGCCGTCGGCGTGAGCGCCTCCACGGGGCAGGAATTCTATCAACTGCTGGCTTTGCATCTGGCCGATTCGCTGAGCTGTGAATACGCGGAAGTGGGCATCACTTCGCCCGAGAAATCGAATCACATCCGCACGCTGGCCCTCGTGAGCCACGGCAAGCTGCTCGACAACATCGAGTACGACTTGGCGCATACGCCGTGCAGCAACGTGCTCAAGCGGGAACTGTGCCTCTATCCCAGCCGGGTCCAGCAGGAGTTTCCTCGCGACCAGTGGCTAACCGATTGGCAGGTCGATTCCTACGCCGGGACGCCGCTCATCTCGGCGTCGGGCGAGGTACTCGGTCTGATTTGCGTGATGAGCAAGCGTCCATTTCCCGATCCGTCGGCGGTCGGGGCGGCGCTACAGATTTTCGCAGTCCGGGCGGCGGCCGAAATCGAGCGGGAACGAGCCACCCAGTCGCTGCAAAATAGCGAGGAGATGTTCCGGCAAATCGCCGAAAATATTCGCGACGTGTTCTGGCTTTTCGATTATGCCCAGGACCGTCTGCTCTACGTCAGTCCGGCGTTCGAGACCGTTTGGGGCCGGCCTGCCGCCTGGCTGCTCGAGGATCATTCGCGGTGGCTCGAAACGATTCACGAAGACGATCGGACCTGGATCAAGGTCTTTGACCGGCGCGATCTTCCGGGGAAGACGCTCGAACAGTACTACCGCATTCGCCGGCCCGACGGATCGATCCGCTGGATCCACGGCCGGCGGTTTGTGGTGCCGAATGCCTTGGGCGAAGACTACCGCATCGCCGGGGTCGCCGAAGACATTACCCAGCAGCGGGAAGCGGCCGAAAGGCTCCAGCAGCAGGCCGCGGAACTGGCCCACGTCGCCCGCGTGTCATCGATGGGCGAACTGGTCGCGGGTATCGCGCACGAAGTAAATCAGCCGCTGCACGTCATCTCGGTGTTCTCATCGACGATTTCTGCAGCGCTGGCGGGCGAAGGCAAGTGGGAACCGCGCGATCTGGCGAAGTGGAACGATGAGATCGCGCGGGCCGCCGGGCGGGCCGCCGATATCATCCGCCGGCTCCGCGGGTACGTCTCGAAAGGTCCGCCCACGTGGTCGCAGGTCGATTTGAATTCTCTCATTCGCGAATCGCTAGAGCTGGTCGTCATCGAACGGCGGCAACATCGGGCGCGGGTCGATCTGCAGCTGCTGGAGCCTGCGCCGATCCTCGTGGCCGATGCAATCGGCATCCAGCAGGTGCTCGTCAATCTGCTTCGCAACGCGATCGAAGCGATGAGCGAGCGCGAAACGTCCGAGCGGATCGTCGCCGTCCGCACGCGAGTCACTGCCGAGGGAATCGAAGTCTCCGTCATCGACCGGGGGACCGGCATCAGCCCGGAGGAAATGCCCCGCCTATTCGAGCCTTTCTTCACCTCGAAAGCGACGGGCATGGGGATGGGGCTGCCGATCAGCCGGACGATCATCGAAGCCCACGGCGGCCGCATCTGGGCCGAGAATAACGAAGCGGGCGGGGCGACGTTCTCGTTTGTGCTCCCCATACGCAAAGATGCGGCTGCGGCTACTTCCCAATGCAAAACCGGCTGAATACCCGGTCGAGCACGTCTTCGGTATAGACGGCCCCCACCACCTGCCCGAGTCCATCGAGGGCCAGCCTTACTTCGGCCGCCACCAGTTCCTCGCCATCGCCTTGCATTGCGGAGCTATGTGCTCGCGCCAGTGCGTCGGCGGCCTGCTGCAGGCTCTCGCGGCAGCGGACCGCCGTCCCAACGAGCGCCGATTCGGCGCGAAACTCGTGGAGCTGCCGGGCCATCGCCGCGCGAAGTTCGGCGAGTCCCACGCCGCTTGTGCTGCTGGTCGCAATTTCGCCCGGCTGGGCCGCCCGAGCCGACGGCAAATCGCATTTCGTGAGGACGACGAGGGACGGTCCAGTCGTTGGCTCGCGCAATTGCGCGGTTTCCCAGTCCGAGAGCGGCCGCGAGGCGTCGAGGCAGAGGAGCGTCACATCGGCCGCAGCGGTGGAACGCTGGGTCGCCTGTTGAGCGGCGGCAGCGACCGGCTCAAACGAATCGCGTGTCGCGCCAGCCGTGTCGACGAGCAGGCACTGGGCGCCCTCCAGCGACAGAGTCTTCGTGACATAATCGCGCGTCGTCCCGGCCCGGTCGGAAACGATCGCCACCGCACTTCCCGCCAGGGCGTTCAGCAGGCTGCTCTTGCCGACATTGGGCTCGCCCCAGAGGACAACTCGGGGCAGCTCGGCCGCATCGTGCCGCGACCGCATTTGCTCTACCAGACGGTGGATGACGATTTCGGCTTCCTGCAACTGGCGATCGAGCTCCTCGCGCGAGATGAACTCAATATCCTCGTCGACGAAGTCGAGCCCTGCCTCGAGATGAGCCAAGAGATCGAGCAGCATCGACCGCAGGCTGGCCAGGGGACCAGCGAGCCCGCCGGCTAACTGATCGAGGGCTTGCTGCAGCTCGTGTTGGCTGCGGGCGTCGATGACGCCGAGAACCGCTTCGGCCTGCGTCAGATCGAGCCGTCCCGCGAGGTGGGCCCGCAGCGTGAATTCGCCGGGCCGCGCCAGGCGGGCTCCCGACTGTACCGCCGCTTCCAGCACGGCTTCTAGAAGCGGCGGCGAACCGATCGTGTGCAGCTCGACCGAAGGCTGCCGCGTGTAGCTCTGCGTGCTTGGCCAAACGTAGAGTCGGGCGGGAATCGCTCCCCAGCGGTCGCCGAGTTGCAGCGAACCAGCGAGGCAAGCTGCCTGGCGCAGTGCGGCAATGTTGACGGCGCTGGTCGGAACGAACAGCCGCTCGGCGCAGGCGACACTCGCCGGCCCGCTCAGACGAACGATCCCCCGCAGGGCCCCGCCGGGAGG
>JALORD010000283.1 GCA_025459145.1 Pirellulaceae bacterium
TCTCTGGAATGCCGCTTGGACGAGTTCCACGGGTTTCGCAGGTGTCGCTCCGGCTTTTCCAGCGTCGAAGAGTTCCGGGTTTACCAGCCTCGTCAGCGGCATGGAGTCAGCAGCTGGGGCCGACTGCGACGTCGCCGCGCTGTGCAATTCGCCCCAGGCGACCACCGCAAGTACCATTAGCGCCAAGCCAAGCAGAGCGACAATCACTCCCAAAATTCTGATTAGCATCCGGGTTTCTCGCTCAAACGAGTCGTGGTTCAAAAGTCTTGTTCGTGAAATAGTCGATTCGCTATTCGCACGAAAACATTGGGAGAAAGCCTGGCGAGGAGTGGCCGCTGTCCGCAGTTCCCCCCAGAGAGTCGCGCCGCTGAAGCCCGCTCCGATACACTATAGCGCTGCCAAGTCTCGTTCCAACCACAGTCTCGCCACCCGCCGGAGCACGCCCGCCGATGATTCGTCTCCTCGTTCTGTACGGACATCCGAAGGACCCTGCCGCGTTCGATCGCTACTACCAGGAAGCCCACATTCCGATCGCGAAGCGGATGAAGGGGCTGAAGAAGTGGACGATCGGCAAGGTGGTCGGCACGCCGGGAGGCGATCCGCCGCCGTACTACTACGTGGCCGATCTGTACATGGAAAGCCGCGAGGAATTCGAGGCGCTGCTCGCCTCGCCCGAGGGGCAGGCCGCCGTCGCCGATGTCCCCAACTACGCCACGGGGGGCGTCACTTTCGTGTATACCGAAGTGGAGGAGATCATCTGAGGGGCCCGCGGCTGCGGCCAGTCTGCGACAGGGCACCCCGCCGAAAACTCGCTCCACGCGCAGGATGTATGCGAAAACTTCGGCTGGTACTACACGGCAAGGGAGCCGCGGAACCGCTGGTGCGCGAGGCTGTGGAGGCGCTCCGCCAGCGCGGCCACGATGTCGACGTCCGGGCGACCTGGGAAGCGGGCCATGCCGAGCTATTCGCCCGCGAAGCCGCCGCGACTCACGATGTGGTTGTCGCCGGCGGCGGCGATGGCACGATCAACGAAGTGGTCCGCGGCCTGCTGTCGGCTGGTGAAACGCCGCGAGCCGCCCTCGGCATCCTGCCGCTGGGGACGGCGAACGACCTGGCCCGCGGCCTCGGCCTGCCGCTCGAAGATCGACTCGCGGCGCTTATCGCGGCTGCCGAGGGGCCGCTCGCGCCGCTCGATGTGGGGATGGTGAACGATCAGCCGTTCGTGAACGTGGCCAGCGGCGGCTTTGCGGCCGAGATCACCTCGCGGACGCCCCCAGAGCTCAAGGATGCGTTGGGAGGCTTGGCCTATTCGATCACGGGGCTGCTCACCGCTCCGCAGCTCGTGCCGCATGCCTGCCGGTTTAATGCCGAGGGGCAATCGTTCGAAATGGCAATCACGATCCTGGCGATCGGCAACGGCCGGCTGGCGGGGGGCGGATATGCCGTCGCGCCCGAGGCCCGCACCGACGACGGGCTGCTCGATCTGGTGCTGGTGCCGGCGGTGCCGCTCGGCGAATTGCCGCAACTCATCGGTGAACTGTTCCAAGCGTCGGCCGCCGAGAACGAGTACGTCCTCTACCGGCAACTGAAACAGTTCGAGCTGCACTTTGCCGACGAGTTCCAGCTCAACCTCGACGGCGAACCGCTCCGCGGCCGCGACTTCGTCGTCGCGGTGCGCCCGCAGGCGCTGCGGCTGGCAGGGGCGCAAACAAGCATCGCGGCTACTCGTAGTCCCACTTGAGCACCCACGGGTCGGCGGTACGCTCTTGAAACGCTTTGAGCTCGGCTTTCATTTCGGAGAGCAGCTTGGCGTAGTTCGGGTCGTCCGCCAGATTCTTCGTCTCGTCGGGATCGGTCCGCAGGTCGAACAGCTCGAAGGCCGGGCGGTGGATGTACTGTTTCACGGTCCGCTTGCCGTAGAGCGTCTCCGGCCCCTGGCGATAGCGGTCCTGCCAGGCCGGCGCCGCCCACAGATCGCTGGCAAACGGATACGGCAACCCGGCGGCAATATTCCAGATCAGCTTGTAATCGCGACTGCGTACAACTCGCATCGGGTAGTACATCGTGATCTCGTGGAACGTGTGCGAGGCATTCACCGCGTCCCAGCCGCGGGGATTCTCGGCCACGATCGCCTCCTTCCACGACCGGCCGTGCAGCTTGTGATCGACGGGCAAAGCGTCGGCAAAGTCGAGCAGCGTCGGCGTCAGGTCGACATGGCTCACCATGATCTCCGAAACGCGACCACCTGCTTCCGGTTTCCGATCTCCGACCTCCGACTTCTGTCCCCCGCCCTCTGGCAGCTTCACCAGCATCGGCACCTTCATCCCACCCTCGTACACGGTTGTCTTGCCGCCAGGAAACGCGATCCCGTGGTCGCTCGTGAAAATGATCAGCGTGTTGTCGTATTTGCCTGCCACTTTCAGAATCTCGATCAGTCGGCCGAGCCCTTGGTCAATCCGCGAGACGGACTGGTAATACTGGGCCAGCTCGTTCCGGCAGACGGGCGTATCGGGCAAAAACGGCGGCACGAGCACGTCCTTGGGGTCGTACTTCACTTCGGTCACGCCCGGATAGCCGCCGACGGGTTTGTTGCCAAACGGGTTCGGCTGCAAGTCGGATGGCAGGTTCGGATCGAGCTCGATGTGCCCGCCGCTGCGGTGCGGATCGGCCGTGCAGAAGTACAGGAAGAACGGCTTATCGCTCGCGGCCTCGATGAACGCCCGGCTGCCATTCGCCATCGCGACCGGATTCCGCTCGGGCCCTTGCAGGTTGGTCTCCCATTTGAAAACCTCCGCCGGCTCGACGTGCAACTTGCCGATCCGCCCGGTCCGATAGCCCGCCTCGGCAAGCAGCACCGGAAGCGACTTGACGGTCTTGTAAGCGCTGAAGTGGTGATAAGCGTGCGCGTGGCCGTAGTGCGCATTGGCGTGATTAAAGAGCCCCGTGAGGATCACGCTCCGGCTGGCCGAGCAGCTCGCCGTGGTACAAAACGCGTGCGGCAACCGCACGCCGTCTGCCGCCAGCGCATCCATGTGCGGCGTCTTGATTACCGGATTGCCGTAACACCCGGCATCGGCCCCCTGATCGTCGGTGACGAACAGGACGATGTTGGGGCGGGCGTCGGCGGCAGAGCCCATCGAGGCAGCGGCAAGCGTCAGGAGTAGGAAAAAGCATCGCACGAGGATTCTCATGGGAGGGAGTGGCGGAAGCATCGATATGGCACAGCGATATAGGTTATGGCCTGTGGCGCAAGCCTCGCACGGGAGGACCTTTGACAGCCGTCAGTTTGCAGTCAGGAAGACATTTCCTGAACGCCGCAATTGCTGCGGGTCTTGCCAATGAAAGATTCGCGAGCTCGACTTCTTTGAGTAAGTGCATCGTCGACAGTTGTGCCAGTTCGGCGTCAACAATGTCTTGAGTTTCCTGACTGGAGTCGACGTCAGCATAGGGCACGAAATTACCAGCCAGAAAGATCACCGGCGGAAAGTCCAGTTCGGCAATTTCGGGAGAAGGGAGTTGATAGCTCAGCTTGATCTGTTCGAGCTGTTGACAATCTGCCAGTTCAATAAGATCCACCTGCTTCCGCGGACTGCCAAGGCACAGATCTCGCAAGCTTGGCAACTCGCGCACGACCGCCAGCCCCGAACCGTCGATCTCGGTGTGCTCCAGGTTCAGGTAGCTAAGCGCCGGGTGTCCAGCGAGCTGCGCCAGGCCGCGATCGGTGATCGCCGTGCGGGCCAGATCGAGCCCTTCGAGCCGAGGGATCGACGCTGCATGCGCCAGCGAGGCATCGGTGATCTGCGTCCGACACAGGTCGAGTTCCACCAGGTTTGGATGCTCGCGCAGCGCAACGATTCCCGGATCGCCGACGTCGGTGCAACTCAGCCACAGCCGCATCAGTTGCGGCATTCTCGCCAGACGGCGCAGCGCGGCGTCGCCGATCTTGGCGTTGTGCAGGTCGAGTGTCTCCAGCGACTCGCTCCGGGCGATCCAAGAGATTCCCTCGTCAGTGACGCGCGATTCGCTGAGGTTCAGATGCTGCAAGCTTTCGAGGTGCTCAATCACCGCGTAGTCGTCGGCCGCCAGATTGGCCCACCGCAGCGAGAGCGACGACAAGTCGTAGTGTCTCGCCAAAACACGAATCGAACCGGGTCGCGTGATGCCCCCCGAAGCCTCGAGGTGCGCGAGCGACGGCAATTGCCCAATCGCGAACCAGAAGCGGTCGATCTCTTCGTCGGCCGACTTGCGCGACGATTGATAGTGCACTTCGACGACGTCGTGAAAGAAGTCGATCCCCAGCCGCCGGACGAGCCAGGTGGGATACGGCGATTGGCTTTCGATCGCCGTGGTCTGGCCTTTGGTGGTTTCGACGCGCTGGCCGCCAAAATCGTAGACGACCTTGGCTCCCATCTCCCGCAGAGTCGCGGCCGCCGGCGCCTGTCGGCGAGCGCGCCGCAGGCCCCAGGAGAAAACGCCCAGCAAGACGGCCGCCACGCCGACCACTACGACGAGCGTCCTCAGGCGAAATCGCAACCGTCTTCGCTGATTGAAAAGCCGGCCTGTCCCGGATGGGTCGCTCATGCGGGCGATTCTAGTCCTGTCGGGCCTCGGATTGCTACCAAATCGATGATTTCGAGACTTGTGCCTAACCCGCGAAAATTCCTCCTTCGGGTTGCCAGCGGGACCAGCCGATAGGTACACTGATCAAACCTCTCCGATCCGTCCCGCCACGCCCTACCCCCACCTGGGAAATTGGATCGCATGCCAGTCCGTCTGCCTTTGCTCGTTTGGTTGCTGCTAGCGATCGGTCTCGCCGGTCCGGGGCGATTAACAGCCGCGGAGATCGGCGAACCCGCGGAGATCGATAGACCGGTCAGTTTCGAGCTCGACGTGATGCCGATCCTCACGGCGCGCGGGTGCAACCAGGGAGCTTGCCACGGCAAGGCCCGTGGACAAAACGGCTTTCAGCTTTCGCTGCTCGGATTTGATCCGGATTTCGATTATGCAGCGCTGACGCAGCAAGCCCGCGGCCGGCGAGTCTTTCCCGCCTCTCCCGAGCGGAGTCTCTTGTTGCAAAAGGGAGCCGCCCAATTGCCGCATGGAGGCGGAATGCGGTTGCCGGCAGACGGCGATGATTACCAGACGCTGCTCCGCTGGATTCGCCAGGGGACGCCGCGGCGAGTGGTCGATGAGCCGAAGCTCGTGGCCGTGAATGTGCGGGCAGTCAACTCCCAGACGAACGATGCCATTGCGAGCAATCCCGCCGCCGGACAGTTCCTTCGTCCAGGCGAGAAGCTGCAACTCGCCGTCACGGCGACCTATTCCGACGGCAGCACCCGCGACGTCACGGCGCGGACCCAGTATCAATCGAGCGAGTCAGGAGTTCTGGCAGCCGACGAGGCGGGGCTGGTCACCGCGGGACCGATTCCCGGCGAAGCGACGATCATGGCCCGCTACATGAATCTGATCGCGACAATCGGCGTGGCGATTCCCCTGGAGAAAGAGGTCCCGGCGGAGTTCTACGCGAGCCTGCCGCGGCAGAACTTCATCGACGACCTGGTCTGGACGAAGCTCCAGTCTCTGCGGATCACGCCGTCGCTGCCAGCGGATGACGCGAAGTTCCTCCGCCGCGTACACCTCGACATCATCGGCCGGCTGCCAACCCCCGACGAAGTGCGGGCGTTCCTGGCCGATGCCGATCCGAACAAGCGGACCCGCGTCGTCGACGAACTACTCGAGCGGCCCGAATACGGCGACCACTGGGCCACAAAGTGGGCCGATCTCCTGCGGCCGAATCCGTACCGCGTGGGGATCAAGGCCGTCTTGAATTACGACACGTTCATCCGCACGTCGTTCCGGGACAACAAGCCTTATGATCAGTTCGTCCGGGAGCTGGTCGCGGCCCGCGGCAGCACTTGGGACAACGGCGCGACCGTCCTGTTTCGCGACCGGCGCGAGCCGGCGGAGATCACCACGCTCGTCAGTCAGCTCTTTTTGGGAACCCGGCTGGAGTGTGCCAAGTGCCACCATCATCCGTTCGAAAAGTGGAGCCAGGACGACTTCTATAGCTTCGCAGCGTATTTCGCCCGCGTGGGATACAAGGGAACCGGCCTCTCGCCGCCGATATCCGGCAGCGAGGAAGTCGTGCTTCTCAAGTCGAGCGGCACGGTCGAGCATCCGCTCACGGGCCAGTCGCTTCCGCCGCGGCCGCTGTTTGGCGAGGCCTCGGCCATCGCCGAGGGAGCCGATCCGCGACTGTCGCTCGCCGCCTGGATCACGTCGGACGACAATCCGCTGTTTGCCAAGACAATCGCCAACCGCATCTGGGCCGACCTGATGGGCCGCGGCCTTGTCGAACCGGTCGACGATCTGCGGGCGACCAATCCGCCCACCAACGGCCCCTTGCTCGAAGCGTTAGCCGCGGAAGTCCGCACGCACAAATACGACCTCAAGCAACTCATCCGTGCGATCTGCACATCGCACGTCTACGCCCTCAGCTCGCTCCCCAGCGAGACGAACGCCGGCGATCGGCAGAACTACTCGCGGCACTACCGCACCCGGCTGCGGGCCGAAGTCCTGGCCGATGCGCTGTCAGACATCACGGGCGTGCCCGAGCGCTTCTCGGGAACTCCCGGAGGCTCGCGAGCGAATCAGATCGGACGACCCGCGTCGAGTCGGTGTTTCTCGATACGTTCGGGCGGCCGAATCCGAATCAAGACCCGCCCTGCGAGAGAACGCCCGATGCGACAGTGACGCAGACCTTGCACCTGATGAACGCCCCGCAGCTGCACGGGCGGGTCACCGCCGACGAAGGCCGGGCGGCGGCACTGGCGGCGAGCGAACGATCGCCCGACCAGATCATCGAAGAGTTGTATCTTCTCGTCTATTCGCGCTTTCCCGACGAGGCAGAACGCGCGATCGGTCGAGACCTTTTTGCCACCGAGGGAACTTCCCGTCGGCAAGCGACAGAAGACTTGCTGTGGGCCCTCCTGAATACACCGGAATTCATGTTCAAGGACTAACGACATGACGCGCCATACGAATTGCGAAGGAATCTCGCGCCGCAGCTGCCTGCAACTCGGGCTGTCAGGAATGATCGCCGGCGGGCTGGGGGGCGCGCTACGGGCCACCGCGCAGGGTGCCGAGTCGGCCGTCGACGCTGCCGGCGGCAAGCGGCGGCAGGCCAAAGCCTGCATCCTGATCTGGATGGACGGCGGACCCTCGCACTACGAAACTTTCGATCCCAAGCCCGATGCCCCACAGGAATTCCGCGGGCAGTTCGACGCCATTCCGACTCGCACCGCCGGAGTTCACTTCTCGCAGCCAATGCAGCGGCTGGCAAGCATTTCCGACAAGTTCGCGGTCATCCGCTCGATTCGCCACGATCAGGGAAATCACGGCGCGGGCAACCACTACATGATGACCGGCGCTCCGCCGCGGATACCCGTCGGCTGCGGCGCATTCGTCAGCTTTCATCCGAGTCTCGGCTCGGCCGTGGCCAAGGAGTGCGGGGCGCCTCCCGGTCTGCCCGGCTATTTCTCGCTGCCGAGTATGTCGCGTTCGGGGGGGCCGAGTTTCCTCGGTGCCCGCTACGCGCCGTTTGTCGTCGAAGAGAACCCCGACAGCAAGAACTTCCGTGTTCGCGACGTGGCGATCCCCCAGGGCCTGGCCGATGGGCGGTTCCTGGGGCGAAAGGATCTCCGCGGGCTCGTCGACCGGATGGTGCGCATTCAGGACGACTCGGCGGCCGACCCAATCCGCGAAGTCGATCAGTTCTACGAGCAAGGGTATCAGCTCGTCCTCTCGCCGGACGCCCAGAAGGCATTCGATATTCACAGCGAGGACGAGAAGCTCCGCGAGCGGTACGGCCGCAACGGCTTCGGCCAGCGAGCCCTCTTGGCTCGCCGACTGGTCGAGGCGGGCGTGCCGTTCATTACGCTCTACGACGGCGGCTGGGATCATCACACAGACCTCTTCAATGCCTACAACAAGCGGATGCCGGCCTGGGA
>JALORD010000284.1 GCA_025459145.1 Pirellulaceae bacterium
GTCGCCGTAGAGGAGCCCGTGGTCGTAGACGCTGATTTTGGCGTCGGCTTTGTCGTACAGTTTGCCGCTGATATAGATCTTGAGGGACATGACCGCGGGAGAAGGTGATGGGTGGGGAGAGGCAATCGTAAACGGCTTCGGCGCGGCCACAGCAGCCCTGGGCGAACCCAGGGGAATGTTGTCTAAGGTTGATGAAGCGCCGCGACCCGACAACGCGGGTAATTCTACCCCGCGAATGAAAGCTTGGCAGCGGCAGGTGGGGGACGGAACCAAGACGCTCCGCAGCTGCCGCGGGTTCGCGCGGCGAGCTTACCGCCGCCGGGAGTCATGCTCGTGGAGGAAAATGAAGAGCGACAGCTCCCCATTACCCCCCATCGAGCGGACATAGATCGACCCGCGCGTTGACCCGCTCGAATAATCGAATTCGAAGGCGCGGAGCCCCAATTCATCCCGAGTAGTCCCGCCCCCCGAGGAACTCGTCGCGTGCTCAGCCAGAACTTTGCGGACATGTTCGAGGTAAGCCTCCATGAATCGCCCGCGCAGCTCGCGAGGCAGATCGAGCGAAATATCGAACGTCCGGTTTGTGGAGTACATATCCGACATGCCGCTCCCTCCCGACGACGTGGTACTCGTCTGATGACCCAACTCGCGGCTGATCTCCAGGAGCACCTCCAGCCGGCCGATCTCGTCGGGCACCTTGGTCCGCTGATAGGGTTTATTCCGCTGGTAAAAGAGCCCCGCCCAGGCCAAGAATGCGGCAACAGCGGCGGTGAGCAGCAGGAGTTCGCGAATCGAGAACCGCCAGAACGGGAAATCGGCGGCGGGCTTCCTGACGGGTCGCGGCGATGGCGGGCGGCTTTCGGGAGCGGCGTCCCTCGGTGGTGCGGCTGGCAGCGGCGCAGGCGAGACTGTCAGCGGTGTGGTTTCGGTCAACTCGGGCGGGTGAGGCTGCTCGGCCATAGAGAAGCCATTGTACTTCGTCCGGCGGCGGCTTTGGCAGTGGCTCTGCACTTCGACACGGGAGGCGCGACCGCGGTGCTTATGCGGCGGCTACGCGTCCTTCGACCAGTCGCACGGTCCGGTCGGCTTGGCGGGCGATCGCCTGGTCGTGGGTGACCATCAGGATGGTGAGTCCTTCTTCGCGATTGAGGCGTTTGAGAATCGCGAGGATTTCGCCGCCGGTCTTCTGGTCGAGGTTGCCGGTCGGCTCGTCGGCCAAGAGCAACTTGGGCCGCGCGATGAGGGCGCGGGCGATGGCCGTCCGCTGCATTTCGCCGCCGGAGAGTTCGCGAGGCTTGTGCGTCAGGCGGTGCGATAGACCGACCATCTCGAGCAGCTCTTTCGCGCGCTCGGTATGCGCCTGTCGCTGCCACAGATAGCTCAGCACTCCCAGGCGGATCATCACCGGTGCGAGGACGTTTTCGAGCGTCGTGAGCTCCGGCAGGAGGTGATAGAACTGGAAGATCATGCCGAAGTGCCGGTTGCGGAGGACATCGCGGCCGCGAGCCGGCAAGTTGTCGATCCTGTTGCCTTCGAAGACGATTTCGCCAGAGTCAGGTGCGTCGAGCGTCCCCAACAGATGCAGGAGCGTGCTCTTGCCGCTGCCGCTTTGGCCGACGATCGCCACGAACTCGCCCGGCCGGACGGCGAAGTCGACGCCGCGGAGGACCGGGACTTCGACCTTGCCTTTGTGGTAGCTCTTCTCAAGCTTTTTGGCCGCGAGCAACGTGTGATTGCCGCGGGAGTTGGTCGGTGTGGAGTTCGCGCCGGCTTGGTGGCGCGGGTCGACGCGTGTTTGCAGTTCGGCACTGCTGGACGAGCCAACAGTGCCACCCGGTGGGCCCGCAGTGGCGCCCGGAAGACTTTTTCGGTCGGAGTCGCGGGGGACTAGCGTGGTGTTACTCATAGCGCAAAGCCTCCACAGGATGCAGCCGGGCCGCGCGCAGCGCGGGTAGAACGCTGGCCGCGACGGCGATCAGGACCGCCCCGATGACCACTCCCAAAACCGTCAACGGATGGACAATCGTTGGAATTTCCTGGAAGTAATAGACCGTTGGGTCGAATACTTCCTGTCCGGTCACGATCTCGATGAGCTGGGCGATCTGGTTGATGTAATACACGAAGAGCAATCCGCCGATCATGCCGACACCGCTTCCCACGAGGCCCAGCGAAAAGCCGTAGCTCAGGAAGATGCTCATCACGCCGCGGCTCGGCGCGCCGAGGGCCTTGAGAATGCCGATGTCGCGGGTTTTTTCCACGACGATCATGAAGAACGTCGCGAGAATACCAAAGCCGGCGACGGCAATGATCAGAAAGAGCAGGATGTTGAGCAGCGTGGTTTCCATCTGCACGGCGGCCAGGAGCGGACCCTGCATGTCGCGCCAGGTTTGAATGCGATAGGGGAATTCGTCGGCCGGAAAGCGCTCGCGGAGCCGGTCGCGCACGGCGTTCAGGTCGGTCCCCGGCTTGAGCTTGAGTTGGATCGTGGTGACGGCGTCCCCCATGACCCGCTTTTCCTGCAGCCAGGAGATCGGCACGAAGGCGAAGCCGCTGTCGTACTCGCTCATTTTGCTTTCGTAGAAATCGATCACCGTGCACTGCTCGCTGGCCGCCTTGGGAGGCATGCCCGCCGTGGGGAATGTCACCCGCACGTCGTCCCCCGGGCGGCAGAGAAAATAGTCCTGCACTTCCCCAGCGGCATTTCGCTGGCGAACGCTGCCGATGGCGATTCCCAGGACAATCCCCGCGTGCTGGTGCGTGCTGGGATCGAAAACTTGTGCGGGCTCGTCGGCCCGGGCGGCGTCGAGCGGATTCTCGGGGACTGTGGCGAGAATTTCGCTTTCCGGCACGGCGTCGGTAGCGATTGAGTCGCTCGGAACAGTGTCGCCAGCCGCAGAATCACTGGCGGGCGAAACGGCTTGTTCGGCGGCCGGGTCGGGCTCGCCGAGCGCCTGGCGGAGCATCCGCTGCTGAAGCTCGTATTCGCGTTCGTAGTGCGATTTCAAGCGGCGATATTTCCAGCCGCTGGGAGGAAGCTGGCGAGCCGACTCGCTGTAGCCCTCTTCACGCAGCAAAAAGCTCAGCTGTTTCTGGTTGTCGGGATGCAAGAGGTACTGCCGAAAATCGCTCACCTGGGCGTACGTTTCTTCGTCGACGCCGATCAGGTTGACCTGCCGCGTCAGCCACTGACCGCGGACCTGGATGTTGATCATCGCCGGGACATGGACCGCCGCTGTCATCCCCTCCAGGTCATCTCCTACGACCTTGCGAATCTCGGCCATGTGCCAGAGTGGATTCACAAATCCGTTCAGATCGTGAGCCTCAAAGATGACGTCGGCCAGGATGCCGTGCAGGCGGACGTGCATTTCGCGGGCGAATCCCGCCATGACGCTATTGACGACGATCAGCGTGCCGACGCCCAGCGTGACGCTGATGATCGAGGCGAGAGCGATGTAGCGGGTGCGGAGATACCGCCAGGAGAGCAGCAGTTTGTACATGGGCCTTCCTTGGCCGGGCTGGGGAAGCGCGGCGCGATTCGAGCGGCTTCCAGGCTTGGGCACTTGGCCCATTTATACGGCGAGTCGCGAGCGGGCCCAATCCCAAAAAATGCTAGCGACAAGTCGGGCCCGAGCCGCACTTCGAATCGTGAATGCACCTGCGTCGCGGGAATTCGCGCGCCGTGCACAAGACGTTCACAATCGCCCACTAGGTTGCTGGACGTCGGCGATGAACGAGCGATTTTGCTTGCACCGGGTCGCCCACTTGGCCGCTGGAGATTGTGGTTGACGAGATCACACGAGTCGGGATTCGCCGTTTCTTAACACAACACTTACCAAACATTTGCAGTTTGATCACGGCGACTTTATCTGCAGGGTCCAAGTTACTGGCTGCTCGTAAAGTGCTGGCACGAACAAGGAATTGTCCCGCGAGTACTTGAGTTCGAGATCCTGGTTATCTCTCTCTGCTTCCCGTCCCAGCAACCCTATCCCTAGCAACCGATGCACGACGCGAAAAACGCTGAGGTGATGTACGCTGCGAAGCCAACGAGGGTTCGCGGCGGGTTTACGCTGGTCGAACTACTCGCCGTGATCGCCATCATCGGCGTTCTGGTGGCCTTGCTCTTGCCGGCGATTGGTCTGGCCCGCGAGGCGGCTCGCAAGGCGAGCTGCGCGAACAACCTGAAGCAGTTTGGCCTGAGCATGCACGCCTATGCCCAGACGCACAAAGAGGCGTTCTGCTCGGGTGCCTTCGATTGGGTGCGGGATGGTGCCATTACCGAAGTGGGGTGGGTGGCCGACGCGGTCAAGCAGAACTACACGCCGGGGAAGCAGCTGTGTGCCTCGAATCCCGGCAAGGCCGCCGACACAATCGAAGACCTGCTCTCGCTCCCCACCGGTTCCGCTTCGTTTTCCACTGCGGCAGGGTGCGTGAACGTCTATGGCCCCCCGCCCAAAGCGGCTCCCGACGGTTCGCTCGTCTGGAATCCATGCCGGTTCATCGCCGACCCTGCCTCAGGATCGGGTTTTGGAGCTGGCGCGAGCTCGGCCCGGCGTGACTATGTCGAAATGGCCGTGATTCGCGAGAACTTTAACACCAATTACACCGCCTCGTGGTTCCTCGTGCGGGCCGAAGTGCTCCTCGATCAGAACGGCAACCTGCGACCGGCCAAGCCGGCCTGCCTCGAGAATCGGATTCCCACCTCGCGGAATTACAGCCGAGGGCCGCTCGATCGGGCGTTTGTTGATACGTCACTCGCCCCGGGGAGTCTGATTCCGGCATTGGGGGACGGGGCGCTGTCGGGGCGAACGCTCTCCGATTCGCTGGGCGACCTGAACGCCGGTACGCAGCTCGTGATTCCGCTCACTCGGGGACCCGTGCTGGGACCCGCCGGGGGTGCCAGCGAGTTCAGCCCGCCGGCTGATTTCCCTGCCCCCACGCCTCGGTCGGTCTGGTGGCCCGTGTGGGCCAAGCAATGCCTCCAGGACTACTCGCAGTTCGCGGCGGTCCACCGGGGTTCGTGCAACATCCTGTTCGTCGATGGCAGCGTTCGCTCGATCAACGACAACAACGACGACGGCGTCCTGAACAACGGCTTTTCGGGCTCGGCAACCACGGGATTTGTTGACAACACGGTCGAAATGCCGCTGGACGAGGTTTTCAGCCTGTATTCCCTCAACGCGAAGAAACTGTAACGCCGCCTGAGCCGCGCCTAAGGCGGCTGCTCGTGGCAATGGATTGTATCGAGACTCGTGGTCCGGCAACGGAAAAGGAGGTGGGGGGCATTTGCACGGATCTTCGGCGGCGGGCGGCCGGAGGCAGCTCGGGCCTGGCAGCAGAAGCGATTGAACAAAGGTGTCGCACAACAAGCGTTGTGGCACGGCGACGGTTAGGCAATGCGAAGGTACGAGAAGGCGGCGACGAGCGAGCGCGGCCAAACTTGAAACAAGTAAGTTTTTCCAATTTCTGTTTACGGAGTTTGCACGGTATGAAGAAACGTGGTTTTACCCTGATCGAACTGCTGGTGGTCATCTCGATCATCGGCATCCTGGTAGCACTCTTGCTGCCGGCACTGGCGGTGGCCCGCGAAGCGGCCCGCAACGCCCAGTGCAAGAACAACCTCCGCCAGTTCGGCATCGCGATGCACGCGTTCGCCGACAAGGATTCGCAAGGCCGCTACTGCACCGGGGCGAGCGATTACCTCCGCGACGGCTGCATGGACACCTGGGGCTGGGTGGCTGACATCGTCAACCAGGGTGCCGGCAAGCCGAGCGAAATGCTCTGCCCGACCAACCCGCTGCGGGCGTCGGAGAAGATTAACGACAACTTCATCATCGACGCGGGCGGATCGAACGACGGTAAGGATGGCGCTCCAGCCTCGCGTGTCGAATCGGGCATTTGCGGCAACGAGAAAGGCTTCAAGAAACTGTTTTTTGGCGGCACACCCGGCTTCTACGCGAATACGGCGCTCAACACGCCGGAACGAATGTCGGCGATTTCCTGGGGCATTTTCGACGATGGCTACAACACGAACTATGCCGCGAGTTACCATCTCGTGCGGACGAACGTGCGGACGCTCCGTCTGCCGATGACCAATACGCTGATGGCCGACATCTTCTATGGCCCGATGAACAGGGCCGCTCAGAAGGGCTTGGCCGGTTCGCAGGGGCCGCTGACTCGGTCGATTGCTGAATCGGGGCTCGTGCCGACCTCGAACATTGCCATGTTGGGCGATGGCGCTCCCGGAGATGTGGATGAATCCGCGGCTCGCACGACTTTTGAACGCAACGATGCGGACTGGATCGGCCAGCAATTGTCGGGCAGTACGGCCACTCAGTCGCGCGGTTCGAAAGTGTTCCTGTCCGCTGGTGCGCTCACGACCGAAGCCTTCAACGATGGGCCGGCCTTCTGGAAGATCTCCACCAACCGTGTTGCTCTCATCGAAGACGGCGGCGGTGTCGGCGGGATGTCGGGTCCGACGCTCGCCAGTCAACTGGCGGCGGAACTCAACGGCGCGATTCGCAGCCCCACTGGGCATGCTGCTGGGAACGGCCTCTATTTGCAGGACACCCGCGACTGGTACGCCGTTCACGGTGGGCTACGCAACGCCACCTGCAACATCCTGATGTGCGACGGTTCGATCAAGACATTTACCGACGT
>JALORD010000690.1 GCA_025459145.1 Pirellulaceae bacterium
CGAGGCTGGGCTGGGGTTCGATTCGGCCATGCTGCGGATTCAAGAGACTCGCCTGGCCGAGCGGCCTCTGGCCGAGGAATTCCGCACCTACCAGGCCGACCTGTTGGCCGGGCGGCCGCGGGTGCAATCCCTCCGCCGGCTGGCCGATCGGCTGCGGATGCCGGTGATCGCGACGTTCGTCTCGGCCCTGGTACAAGCTGAACAGCTTGGGATGGGAATCGCCCAGGTGCTCCGCCGTCAGGCCGACGATGTGCGCGATCGGCGGCGCGAGCGAGCCAACGCGTTTGCCCTCTCGATGCCGGTGAAGCGCGTGATCCCGCTCGTGGTCTGCTTCCTGCCGGGGCTGTTCGTCTGGACACTCGGGCCGTTCTTCGTGCAGCTTTTTCAGCTGGCCGATACGTTCACGCGGGTCCGAGGCCTGGGGCCGTGAACGACGCTTCCGCTCGCAGCGAAACAGCCAATGTCCAACTCGTCGACGCCAGCGACGGCAGGGTGCTCGTCGAACGGCTGGAAATCGCCGCGACATTCTGGCAGCGATTTCGGGGCTGGCAATTTTGCCGCGAGCCACCGGCGGGGATGGGATTGTTGCTGGCCCCCTGCAACTCGATCCACACCTGCTGGATGCGGTTTGCGATCGATGTCGCTTTCTTTGACGAAGCGGGGCTAGTCGTCCATGTCGCTAGCGGCGTCCGGCCCTGGCGTGTGGTGTGGCCAGTTCGCGGCGCGGCTGGAGTGATCGAAACGCCAGCCGGCACGGCACGGCTGGCGGTCGGCATGCGGCTGCGAGTGCTCGCCGATCCCGAGCGCTGTCCTCGGGTGGTTCGGGGCCTCGCTAGCATTTCGACTAGTTGCGATTGAGTTGCACCTGGACTGCAGTCGGGCCGCCGGCACAACCGATACAACCCCTAAGGTTGGTCGAGACCGCACAGATTACGCGCCGCGGTGGTTCCGCCAGTTCGTCGGCGCGGTACACGCTGCGATGCCTTGGGGGGCAAAGCGGCCGCGTCGGATTTTCACCAGACGAGGCCCGCGGTGAGTGACATCGTTGGATTTTCGCGCACGCGGCGCATCATGCTCGCCGCAGGTGTTCTGGTGCTGGCTGCCGCCAACCTGGCGAGTGGACAGCCTGCCAGCCGACCTGCGCCGCAGCCGTTTCCGGCGCTGCAGAATTCGTGGAGCCCGGCTGCTTCACGGCCGGTTGTCGCGCCGTCAGGCTCGGCCGCCATCGGTCCGGTCGCCACGGCGCCGAATCTGCCCGTGCAACTGGCGCTCCCTCCGGGAACGACCTATCCGGCCGCGAGCGAGCCGCTCTTGCGCGTCGCGCAGATGCCGGAAGTTGTGCCTCCCGTGCCGGGCCGAGCCCTTCCGCCAGGGGGCGACGCCGGTCAGCCGCCGGCCGCGGCCAGCCGCCTCGAACTGTTGCCGCCGCTGCCGCCGGGCCTGGAACCGCCCCAGCCAACAGCCGCCACTCAGCAGACGTACGACCGCTTCCTGCAGCGAACGATCGATCCCGAGAACCGGCTGGACCTGATCGTCGGTCATCCGCGGATCCTGGTCTTTGCGTCGACGCCGAAACGGATTTACCTCCCCGAAGAGCAGGTGGCCGCCTTCCAGGTGATTTCCGATACGGAAATTTCGCTGGTGGGCCTCAAGCCCGGTACGACGGTGCTGAACCTCTGGGTCGACGATCCCGAGGCCCGGCCCCGCGGCGAGCGAATCCTCAGCTATCTGGTGACGGTGGTGCCGCCGCCGCGCGAGAAGGAGCAACTCGAAGCCCGCTACAAAGCGCTCGAACAGGAGATCAATCGCGCCTTCCCCAGCAGCACGATCGAACTGGCGCTGATCGGCGACCGTTTGATCGTCCGCGGCGTGGCCAAGGACGCGATCGAAGCGTCGCATCTTTGGCCAGGAAGTGCCGATCGTGCAGCAGGTCGCCGGATTCGAAGAGATTGACCCGTTGCGGCAGGCGGAAGAGTCGGCCCTGCGGCGCGGCGTCCTCGATCCGATTGCGCTGGCTCGGTCGGGGATCGTCAACCTGCTGCAAATCCCCGGCGAGCAGCAAGTCATGTTGCGAGTTACGGTGGCCGAGGTCAATCGAACGGCTGCCCGCAGCATCGGCCTCAATTTCAGCGTCGCGAACAACTCCGGCGAAACCGTCTTTCGGAGCCTGACCGGCAGCCTCTCGCAAGGAGGGGGCGGCGCGGCGAACCAGGGACTCGCTAACATCCTCACCAGCCTCGACAACGGCCAGGTGCTGCTGGCGGTCAACGCGCTGCGCACGTTGCGGCTGGCCAAGACGCTGGCCGAGCCGAATCTGGTGACGCTCAACGGCCATCCGGCCAACTTCCAGGCAGGGGGCCGCTTTCCCGTACCGATCATCGGCGGCTTTACGAACAACGGCCTGCAAGGGGTCGCCTTCGTGCCGTTCGGCGTCCAGCTGCAGTTCACGCCGTATGTTGTCGACCGCGACCGCGTGCGGCTGAGCGTGAATGCTGAAGTGAGCACGCGCGACGAAGCGCTCGGCACCAGCATCGGCGGCGGCGGAGCGGGCGGCACCGCGGTCAGCGGACTCTCGACACGGAATTTCACCACGACCGTCGAACTCCGCGAAGGACAAACGCTGGCGGTCGCCGGACTCATCCAGAACAATTTTGGCTCCGATACCGACCGCGTTCCGTTCTGGGGCGATCTGCCGCTCAT
>JALORD010000285.1 GCA_025459145.1 Pirellulaceae bacterium
CGAATCTGCTCGAGTTCTTGCGGCCGCATTTCGGCGGCCGGCGCAGAAGTATCGAGTTGCCGGACGTGCGTTTCGCGGCGTTTGGTGATCAAGGCCTGGAATGCTTCGAGCATTCGCCGCTTGTAAGCCTTCGTGAGCAGGAGTTTGTTCTGCTCCTCGCCGACTTGCGGCAGGAGGAGCGTTTCGAGGGCGTACACTTGGTGGTCGTACCAGCCGCTATCCTCGCGCGGCGTGAGGTCAACTTTTCCGCTGCGGATCGCCCCGACGAGCTCGCGCATCAGGTTCGCTCCCTCGGGAACCCCGAGCGGAAAGAGCTTGTTGAACAGTTCCGTCTCGCGCGATGTCGACGGCGGAAAGAACGCGACAGCCGCTTGCTTCTTTCCCTTCTCGGCCCGCAACTGTTCGAGGGAAGCCGGCGAAGTGACGTCGACTCCAACGCAGTCGGCCAGCGTCAGCTGGGCGAGCGGATTCGTGAGCCGGCCGAAGAACTCCGCCGCGGACGAATAGTCGGCCGCAAGCTGCGGATCGTCGGCCAGCACCTGGACCAAGTCGCGGACGATCGCACTCTGCCTGGGGTCGATGACATTGAGATCTTGCTGCAGGAATCGCATGAACGACCAGACTTGCCGGAGCGTGTCGTTCCAGGTGTAAAAACCCAGCGGCTTGGATAGCGCCGGGTTCTGATCGAACGCCTTGATCCACTGGTCGCGGGCCGACAAATCGCCGCCGGCTGTTTCCCGGCCTCCCAAGGTGAGACTCGCCGCCAGGTACGCCGCTGCAGGACTGGCCGGATCGACCTTGGCAAGCATCCGCTCGACAAGATCGAGGTGGCCTGTCAGGTGTCCTTCGACGCCCAGGAAATACGCCTGATCGATCGCTGCATAGAGCCCGTCGTCGAACTGCTTCGCCTTGCCGTCGATCAGATTGACGCTGGGGAGCGTCGTTAGTTCCGTATGTACATGCTGCTTTGCAGCCTCGATGGCAGCCTGATAACTGGAATGGAGCGCTAGCAAGTGCGGCTGGGCGTCGCCGCGCACCAGCGGTACATCCAGCCTGATGACGGCCTCGCTCTGGTTCACAAGCCAGCCGTCGAGCGGCCGCCGGTCGACGAGATCGGGGTCGAACGCCGTTTGTTTGTCTTCGATCCGGTCGTCGACGAGGCCGTCGTCGGCCGGAGGGGGCGGGTTGTAATCGGTGTGTTCGATCACCACAACATTGGGATCGACACCGGGAATGCCCGTGCCGCAGCCGAAGAGAGTCAGGGTGACAATGGCGCAGGCCGCCGCGTTGAACAGTCGCAATGCCGAAAGTGAGTGGGGTGTCATGGTCGAGTTCCGGTCGAGTGAATGTCGCGAGCGCGAAGGGCGGTTCGAGAGAGTACCGTACACCGTTGATCCGCTACGGGCCGATTGTATTCCAGCGCTGTAGATCGCTGTTACAAAACAGCGGAGTGTGCAGCGCGCCCGCACTTTCGAGCAAGCGCCAATCGTTGTGACAGCGCGCGACGCTACAATCGGGCGATTGCCGGCCTCGCCATCGCCCACTTAGGAACTTGCGAAGTGACTCAGCCGCTCCGAAATGACGCCCTTGCGATCTGGCAGGCCGCCGTCGACGCGGTCCGCAGCGATCGCCTCGTCGAGCGCGAGATCCGCGCGCAGGGCGATCGCCTGCTCGTCGGTAAGACGGAGTTGCCCCTCGCTCGGATTCGAAAAATTGTCGTGATCGGCGCGGGGAAGGCCGGCGCAGGGATGGCCGTCGGCCTGGAGGCAGCCCTGGGACCGCGGCTGCTGGCGGAAAAGCAGGTGACCGGTTGGGTGAATGTGCCCGCCGACTGTGTACGCCCGCTCGCGGCCATTCATCTGCATCCTGCGCGACCCGCGGGGCTGAATGAACCCACGGCTGACGGCGTCCTGGGGAGCGAGCGAATCCTAAACCTCGTCGCCAGTCTCGGCCCGGACGATCTGTGTATTTGCCTGATTTCGGGGGGCGGCTCGGCCCTGCTGCCGGCGCCGATCGCCGAAATTTCGCTGGCCGACAAGCAGCAGCTCACGCGCGATCTGTCCGCCGCGGGGGCCAATATCGAGGAGCTGAACACCGTTCGCAAGCAGCTCAGTCAGATCAAGGGAGGCGGGTTGGCCCGTGCCTGCCGGGCGGGACACTTGGTGACGTTGGTGATCTCGGACGTCCTGGGCGATCCGCTCGATGTGATCGCGTCAGGGCCGACGGTACCCAACCTCAAAACAGCAGCCGACGCTCTGGCGATTCTCGAACGACTTGAGGTCGCTGTGCCACTGGCCGTGCGACAAGTTCTGGAAGCCCGTCGCAGCGTGCCGCCCCCCGCTCCGCCAACTTGTCAGGTCACCAACCTTGTGATTGGCAATTTGGCGCGAGCCGTCGAGGCCGCTGGCGCCGAAGCAACACGTCGCGGTTACACGCCGCGAACGCAGACCGCCACGACGCTCGAAGGCCCCGCCGAGGAGGTTGGTCGGCAACTGGCTGGCGAGGCAGGGCGAATGGCCGCTGGCCAAACGTCGTACAACTGCCTCATCACCGGAGGCGAGCCGACCGTGCGCCTGGCTCCGGCCGATATCCGCGGGAAGGGAGGCCGCAATCAGCAGCTTGTCCTGGCGGCATCGGTCGAACTGCTGAACTCGCCGTTGGCCCAGAGCAATGTGCCATTTGCACTCCTCTCCGGAGGAACCGACGGCGAGGATGGTCCGACCGATGCGGCGGGCGGCGTGATCGATCGCGAGCTACTCGGCCGGCTCACCGCCAGCGGTCTCGATCCAGCGGATTACCTCCGGCGCAACGACGCCTACACACTGCTCGATCGACTCAGCGGCCTCGTCCGTACTGGGCCCACGCATACGAACGTCTGCGATGTGCGGGTGCTTGTCGTCGGCGGGTCGCGATAACCGCTGCGCCCACACTGCACAGCGCCGGCCTGGGGGCCGGGGTTAACCGCCGCGGCCACGCGGCGATGACCGGCTCGCCCATGCAGCAAGCACAGAAGCCCGCCTGGGGGCCGGCGTCAACCGCGATACGTCTCGCGCCACACGCAGCCCGCCCACGACCAGCCGACGCCGAAGCCGATCAGAAGCGACTGCATCCCGGGGCGCAGGCGGCCATCGCGGCGGAGCGTATCGATCAGAATGGGGAGCGTCGAAGAGACCGTATTCCCGCAATCCTCGAGGACGATCGGCATCCTCTCCTCGGCCAGCCCCATCCGTTCTCGGAGCTGGCTGAGCATCTTGAGCGTCGCCTGGTGAAGCAAGTACAGGTCGATGTCCGCCGATTGCAGGTTGGCCTTGGCCAGAATGCCTTCGACCAGTTGCGGGACAGCCGTGACGGTGAACGCGATGAGACTTGGGCCATCCATGTACAGGGCACTTTCCCACCGCTGCCGATGCCGCGGGCGAATGGCGTCTTGTTCGGGACGGGCGCCTCCCTTCGTTACCAGCAACGTGTCGGCCCCGGTGCCATCGGTGCCAAACTGAAACGCCGAGAGGGTCGGCTCGCTGGCAGCATCAATGAGAGTGGCGGCGGCCGCATCGCCGAAAATCGTCCGCAGGCTGCGGTCGTGCGGATGGATGTACTTCGAGTAAGTTTCGGCCGTGATGAGCAGGACGCGCTTCGCGACTCCGCTGCGAATCAAGCCGTCGGCCAGCGACAGGCCATAGACGAACCCCGAACAGCCGAGGTTAAAGTCGAGCGCGCCGACCGAGGTCTTGAGGCCGAGCCGGCTTTGCAGCAGGCAGGCGGTCGTCGGCAGCGGGTAATCGGGCGTCTGCGTGCAGAGCAGGACGAAATCGATCGACTGCGGATCGATGTCGTGCCCAGTGAACAGTTTTTGCGACGCCTGGACCGCCAGATCCGAGGCGCACTCGTTCGGCGCGGCGATATGGCGCGCGCCGATCCCGGTCTTTTCGTAGATCAGGTCCATATCCCAGCCCGGAAACTCCGCCTTGAGCTGGGCGTTGGTTTCGACGCGTTCGGGAAAATGGACCGCGATCGGCCCTACCGCTGCGTAATTCACTCGGAGCACACCAGGAAAGGCGAGCATCGGCCGCGGCACCACCTTGTCCCGGCCAAACGCTCAAGCCTAACGGCACCCCCCGCGGGGGTCAATTGCTGCAGAATCGTACGCTGGCCGCCGCCACGCGCGGGGCCAGTGCGCGCGAACCTGGCGCACAAATCGCACCTCTACTTCAATGAGGCCGTAGCGAACGGTCAGTAGTTCGTCCGCGAGCCAAACCCGCGCATGCACAGCATCCCGAGCCCCAGGACCACGACCGATAGTAGCACCCAGTGCTGTCGATCGAGATGGCTCGCGTGTCGCGTCACCAGATCGATATAGTGCCAAACCATGTCAGCCATCGAAACACCTTAGGGCCTACGAGGGTGGCGAGAGCGGCGGTCGTCTGGAAAAAGCTGGATCGACGGTCTCCCGAAAGAAGCCTAGCTCATGCCGCGCCGCGTGCTGACAACTGCCCTGCTAGTCGTCACAATGCCTATGCTCAGCATGTCCGGTATGGCAGACAGGAATGGTGTTCAAACCGGCGGGCCAGACTCCCTTGCGAGCGCCTGCGAGTGCGATAGAATGCAAAAATCATCTTAGCGTTGGGGCCGTAGCTCAATTGGTTAGAGTACCGGACTGTCGATCCGGTGGTTGCGGGTTCGAGCCCCGTCGGCCTCGCTAATAAAATGCCGCAAGTCATTGGCTGCCAGTGACTTGCGGTTTTTGTTGCGCCCCGGCTCAGGTCCGCTGCGCGGGGCAATGTGGCCAGTTGGTGCAAGCGCCCCCCAGCGAACCTTCGCGCTCTGGCTGCCTCTGGATACAATGCGGGGCTTAGCTTCCTGGGCCGTCGCGATTTTTCGCAACTCAAGTTGCCCATTCACCTTACGTCGAGGTCTACGTCCTTGCTTCGCACCCATTCCTGCGGTCAGTTACGCGCCGAACACGTCGGCCAAGAGGTCACGCTTTGCGGCTGGGTCGACACGAACCGCGACCACGGCGGAACTCTCTTCATCGACCTCCGCGACCGCTACGGCAAGACGCAGGTCGTGTTCGCCCCCGAGGGGGGGCAGGCCCTGCTCGACGAATCGCGCAAGCTGCGGAGCGAAGATGTGATTCTGGTGACCGGCAAAGTCGCGCCCCGGCCCGAAGGGACGAAAAATCCTAAGCTGCCGACGGGAGAGATCGAGCTGCGGGCCGCGAAGCTCGAAATCCTCAATAAGTGCCAAAGCGCCCCCTTCTTCCCCACGGCCATGGAGTTGCCGGGCGAAGACCTCCGGCTGACGTATCGCTATCTCGACCTCCGCCGCCCCGAGATGCAGCGGACGCTCAAGCTGCGGAACGACATCATCCTCGAGATGCGGAACTACTTCGCCGAGAACGACTTTCTCGATGTCGAGACGCCCATTCTCGGCCGCAGCACGCCCGAGGGAGCCCGCGACTACCTGGTTCCCAGCCGCGTCCATAACGGGCTCTTCTATGCCCTGCCGCAATCGCCGCAGCTCTACAAGCAGATTTTGATGGTCGCCGGGTACGACCGCTACGTGCAGGTCGCCCGCTGCTTTCGCGACGAGGACCTGCGGGCCGACCGGCAGCCGGAGTTCACGCAGCTCGATCTCGAAATGTCGTTCGTCACGGCCGACGACGTGATGGGAATGATCGACGGCCTGATGCAGCGGCTGGCGAAGAAGTATCTCGGCACCGAGCTGCAACTGCCGCTCCCGCGAATGACCTGGGACGAGGCGATGGAGCGGTTCGGACACGACGCGCCCGACCTGCGCTACAGCTGTGAACTGGTCGATATTACCGACATTGCGGCGACCGTCGATTTTCGCGTCTTCCGCGAGACGGCCGATAGCGGCAAGAAAGTCCGCGGCCTGGTGGCTCCCGGCGGAGCTGCGTTCTACAGCCGGAAGCTGATCGACGAATTGACCGAGTTCGTCAAGCAGTTTGAGGCCAAGGGGCTGGCGTGGTTCCGCGTCGAGCCAGACGGCAAACTCTGGTCGCCGACGAGCAAGAACTTTACCGAGGAGCAGCTTGCGACAATCGCCACACGGATGCAGGCCAAGCCGGGGGACATGCTGTTCTTCGTGGCCGATACGTGGGCCGTAACGTGCAAGGCGCTGCACAACATTCGCAAGCGGGTTGCCGTGGATCTCAAGCTGTACGACCCGAAGAGCATGCACTTTTCGTGGATCGTTGAATTCCCGATGTTCGAGTTTGATGCCGAGGAGCAGCGGTGGGTGAGCATGCATCACCCCTTCACTGCGCCGCGGCCGCAGGACATTCCGCTGCTCGACAGCGATCCGTCGAAGGCTCGCGCCGTGGCGTACGACCTGGTGATCAACGGCTATGAGGCCGGCGGCGGAACGATCCGAATCCACGACGGAGCGACGCAGAGCAAGGTGTTCGGCCTCTTGGGGATCGACGCCGAAACGGCCAAGAACCGGTTCGGCTTTCTGCTCGACGCCCTGCAGATGGGCGCTCCGCCGCATGGCGGCATCGCCCTGGGAATCGACCGCGTCATCATGCTCTTCGCGAGCCTCGACAACATCCGCGAAGTAATTGCCTTCCCCAAGACGCAGAAAGCCGCCGACCTGATGACCGGCGC
>JALORD010000286.1 GCA_025459145.1 Pirellulaceae bacterium
AATCGTGTGCCCGGTCGCTGTCCCCCAAGGCCTCGAGCGCGAAGTGGCTGGTGTCGGTTACCAGCATGCTTCGATCGCGTCCGCTTCGGCCAGCGGCGACGCCGTCTGGCGGAAGGCGAACTCTGTCGATCCGATCCGCAGGACGGAACCATCCGCGAGCCGCGCTTCGTCATATTTCTGACCGCCGACGTGCGTACCATTACGGCTGCCCGCGTCGCGAACCCACCACGACTTGTCTTCACAGGTCAAAATGGCATGAATCCGCGAAGCGAGCGGATCGGTCAGTACAATGTCGCATTCGAGTCCCCGTCCAATTCGATTCTGCCGCGCATCGTCCAGCACAAACTGGGTTCCTGCTCGTATCCCTGTCGTCATCACCAGATATGCGTACACGGCAGGCAACGGGAGTGATCGAGTTGAGGTCAGTCAGGTTGTGGCGGCCGCGAAGACGCTCCTCGCGCCAATATAATGCAGCAGATACAAAACCGCCTACCCCGTCCGAGTGGCAATTGCGGCATGCCTTCCGATCGTGAAAATCCCGGAGTCCTTCTCGTCGGTCATGGAACGCGTAGCCCCCATGGTGTTGCCGAGTTTTTGGACCTCGCCCGTCAAGTAGAGGTTCGCCTGGCTCCGTGGGCGGTGGAGCCGGCCTTCCTGGAACTGGCCGAGCCCACCATTGACGCCGGCTTTCTTCGCCTTGCCCAGCGAGGTGTCCGACGAATTGTGGTTGCTCCACTCCTGCTGTTTGCCGCTGGGCACGCGAAGCAGGACATCCCTGCGGCGGTGCGGGATGCGGCCGGCATACTGCCGCCGGGGGAGATCGACATTGTCTATGCTCAACCTTTGGGTTGTCATCCGGCACTTCTGGAGTTGTCTGGCGGGCGCGTTCGCGAGCTGCTCGCAAGTCGGTCAGTGATCGCGCCGAGTGAGTCATGCCTGCTCCTCGTCGGCCGGGGAAGCCGCGATCCTGAAGCCATCGCAGCCACGCACGACTACGCGCGGCTGGTGCATGCCGGAATACCGCCGCTCGACAAGCGTGTGGCCTTTGTGGCGATGGCGGCACCCCGGGTTGAAAGCGTCGCCGAGGAACTAAGCCAGTCGAATCTCCGCCGAATTGTGGTCCTTCCACACCTCCTGTTTCATGGCGAACTGTATGAATCGCTGGCCGCACTCGTCCGCAGCCGATCGCGCGCAGCCCAAGAGTGGCTGCTTGTGCCCTACCTAGCCCATGGGAGGCAGGCTCCTGCGTTACAGACTGTCGGGTCGCAGCCACCCGCGGCGATACATTCGCGTGATCTACCGCCCGCTCCTTCAGCCGCAGCTGACGGCGTCGAACCCGCTTCCAGCGCCTCGAACCTGGTGCTGACCGCGATTCTTGACCGAATCCAGGAGGCACTCCACGTGCCGTGAAGGTGTTTCTGCGAACAAATGCTCAAAAATCGCCGTAGAGGATGGGATTGTGCCTAGGCGGGATTCGTGTTGTCCGGCTTCCCGCGGAGAGATAGAATTCCGCGGTTCGCTTGCTTCCGCTTCGGTGGGGGCTTAGGATCGGAAAGTAGCGTGGGCGTAGGGAGTTACGCCGTTTGTTCGATTGCCGCTTGAACCACAAAGGGACTGTATGCGCGGTTTTAGAAATCTGGCAGCTTCGGCTCTGGCCCCGCGAAACCTGTTTTTGCTGGCACTCGTGGGCGTGAGCGTGTATGTGGGGATCGGCGGCCTGCTTCCCACGGGCCCGCGCGTGACGGAAGCGGTCGAAGCTCGGCCGGTGGCTGAACTGACCGGCCCCAGCGCGAACGATCGCAACGTCACCAAGATCGTCTCCTCGCTCATGCGCCGCGAGCACCTCTCGAAGCACGCCTTGGATGACGAGATCTCCCGCCGCGGACTCGACTTGTTCCTGAAGAGCCTCGACAGCATGAAGCTGTACTTCTATCAGTCGGACATCGACGAGTTCGTGCAGAAGCGCGACCAGCTCGACGACATGATCAATGCCGGCGACGTCAGCTTTGCTTACACGATTTTCAACCGCTTGCTGAAGCGGGTGGATGAGCGGGTCGCCCTGGTCGATGAGCTCCTGAAGCAGGACTTCGATTTCTCCTCCGATGAAATCCTGGTCACCGATCCGGACAAGCTCACCTACGCTAAGACGCCCGAAGAGTCCCGCGAGCGGTGGGCCCGCCGTCTGAAGTACGACTTGCTCGTGCTCAAAGCCGAATCGTCCGCTGCCAAGAAAGAAGGTGCGGAACCTGCCGTGCAGGACGATCCGAAGGATCGCCTCCGCCGCCGCTACGAGAGCTTCGCTAAGCGGATGCACCAGACCGACAGTAACGAACTGCTCGAAATGTTTCTGTCCGCGGTCACCAACGGCTTTGACCCACACAGCACCTACATGGCCCCGGCCTCGAAGGAAAACTTCGACATCGTCATGGGCCTCCAACTCGAGGGAATCGGAGCTCAGTTAAAACTGACCGATGGCCATACAGTAATCGACAAATTGATCCAGGGCGGAGCCGCTGACAAGCAGGGCGAACTCAAAGTAGGCGACCGCGTCGTCAGCGTCGGCCAAGGTGACGAAGGCGCGATGGTCGACGTCGGCGAGATGAAGCTCAACGACGTCGTGAAGCTTATCCGCGGCCGGGCCGGCTCGACGGTCAAGCTCGGTGTCATCGGCGCTGCCGGTGGCGATGTCAAAATCGTCAAGATCGTGCGAGCCAAGATCGAGCTGAAGGACAGCGAGGCCCGCGGCGAGATCATCGAAGAAGGCACAAAGTCGGACGGCACGGCGTTCAAGATCGGCGTGATCGACCTGCCCAGTTTCTATATGGATATGAGCCGGGCCCGCGATGGCTCCGAGAACTTCAAATCCTGCAGCCGCGACGTGCGGCGGATTCTTGACGACTTCAACGCCAAAGGGGTCGATGCGGTTGTGCTCGACTTGCGGCGCAATGGCGGCGGCAGCCTGACCGAAGCGATCCATCTCACCGGGTTCTTCATCGAAGACGGCCCCGTGCTGCAGGTCAAAGACCCCGACGGCCGCGTGCAGCAGTATGACGACACCGATCGCGGCATTGCCTGGAAGGGACCGCTCGTCGTTTTGACCAGCAAGTTCAGCGCAAGCGCAAGCGAAATCCTGGCTGGTGCAATTCAGGACTATAAGCGTGGTCTCGTGATTGGCGATTCGGCGACGCATGGCAAGGGAACCGTGCAAACGATGGTCGATCTCGGTTCGCAGATGTTCCGCATCAGCAACCCGCCCGAGTTGGGTTCGCTCAAACTTACGATTCAGCAGTTCTACCGCCCCAGCGGCGATAGCACGCAGCAGCGCGGCGTACTCGCCGACGTCACGCTCCCGTCGCTGACCGATCATATGGACGTTGCCGAAGGAGATCTCGACTATCCGGTAGCCTTTGATAAAGTCCCGGCGGCCCCCTTCCGCAGCTACGATACCGTCAGCGGCGACATCGTGGGCACGCTGAAGAACCTCGCCGGCCAACGGGTCGAGCAGTCGGCCGAGTTCAAGAAACTTTCGCGCGATATCGAGCGCTATCTGGAACAGAAGGTCAAGAAGGAAGTTCCTCTCAACGAAGAGAAGTTCTTCGCCCGACGGGCCGAACTCGATGCTGAGTCGGAAGAAGAGAAGACCTTCGAACAGCAAGCCAATGGCTCGGGAGACAAACAGGTCTTCAAGCGGAACTACTACAACAACGAAGTCCTCAACATCACACTCGATTACCTCCGCCTCTTGGGCAAGGACAAAGTCGCCCGCAATTAAACGCAGCCTACTGAATTTCCCATCTCACAGGACCTCGGGAGTGCTATCGCTCCCGAGGTCTTATGCTGCGCTCGCCTCCAGTGCTCCGCGGCACAGCAAACGGTGTTTCGTCGAGCAACGGGGAATCGACCTCCGGAAGCGGCCGAAAAGCGGGGAGCGGCGGATCGTACACCGGATGCGATTCCCAGCGATTGGGACCCGTTTGACCTTGCCACTGCGCGACCGGCTGCCGCAACGGCGGCTGAACAATCACGCCGTAAATGTCCCCCGGGACGATTGGCCAAGGTTCAAAAACCGACTGGCGGCGCACCCAGCCGCGTCCGTACCAGTGCACAGCTTCACGGGCCCCATAAGCGTAGGTAAACTCGCGGCTGTGCTGCGTGGCGGAAGGCGGCCAGCCATAGTCGCCGTACGGAGTCGTCGAGTCGCCAGGCGGAAAGTTGGCCACCTGCCCGCGGTAGAACTGGTTCCAGCCGAGTTGGGTCGCAACAGCCGCTTGACGCTTCTCTTCGGCCAGGCGGAAGGCGTCGAGCCCCGCTTGGATCCCGTCATAGGGGCGATCGGCGGGAAATGCGCGGCCGTGCATCGCCGGAGACTGGGCCGTTTGACCCGACGCGGTTTGCAGCCCGGCCGCCGTGAGCCAACAGGAACTGAACAAAAGATAATACACACAGGCTCTCGTGCCCATCGATCCCTCCTTGCCCTCTAGCGACCCTTCGACCTTCGCATTTTATGGCCTGCGCTACCGCCCGGCGAGCATTTCGCCGTCACGAGTCTGACGGCCTCGCTTGACAGAACGCTGCATCTCATTCTCGCTCTCCGGCTTCCGGGGCGAACTCGAGCGGAATCTCGACGGCGAGTTCGACCTGCTCCGCAACCTGCCCTAAACCGCCAAGCAAGTAGAGCCGCCAAACATGGGAGATATCTGGCTCGCCGTGGCCGTTATGACTCTCGCC
The DNA here is from genome assembly GCA_025459145.1 of Pirellulaceae bacterium. Taxonomy (GTDB): domain Bacteria; phylum Planctomycetota; class Planctomycetia; order Pirellulales; family Pirellulaceae; genus CAYLLN01. The sequence goes on from JALORD010000286.1 coordinate 4,729, forward strand.
TCTGCCGGGGCGGGGCTCATCGCGGCGCGTTTCCTCTCGTCCGACCGCGGGCAGCAGGTGATGCTGCTCCTGGCCCTGTCGATCGTGGCGACGATCTTCTTCCTGCTTTACCTCGCCGGCCAACTCTTCTGGGCTCGGGTCGTCCCCAGCTCGGCGGCCATCATCTACACGAATCTCGCGGCCATCTCGGCTGGTCTCGCGGCGGGCTGGGCCTCGCGTCTGCCGCGCACTCCGCGGTGGCGGCGGACGATCTTGTCGCTCGCTCTGGCGGGAGCGTCGCTGGCGTTTATTCTGTGGCCGATTCTGTCGATCGCCTTGCGGCCGCCCCCCGCCGGTCAAAACAAGTGGGAAGGGCCGGTGGCGATGCAAACCTCCTGGGCCACATGCAGCCCGGCCGCCGCCGCCACGCTCCTCACCGCCGCCGGAGTCCCCACGAGCGAGCGCGACATGATCCCCCTCTGCCTGACCGATTACGACGGCACTCCCACGCTCGGCCTCTACCGCGGCATCAAACTCGTCGCCGCGCGGAACGAGCGGCAGGTCGAAATCGTCGACTCGCGGCTCGATCGGCTGATCGCCGCCGACGACTGGCCCGTTCTGGCAGCCGTCCGGCTCCCCCGCGGCGTCAACGACCCGCGGTTCGAACAGGAGTGGGGCTGGATTCCCGGCATGGGGCACTCGGTGGTCCTCCTCCGCCGCACCGACGAAGGCGATTTTCTCGTCGCCGACCCGGCCATCGGCCTCGAACTCTGGTCCGAATCGAAACTGCAAACGCTCTGGCAAGGGAGCGGCCTGCGCGTTCGGTAGCTCCGCCCATGGGTTCTTAGCCGGAACCAAATCTGGTTTCGGCGAGTGCCAGCGTGCCGACCGCTCTCGTCGGCAGACATCCGCTGCGAGCACTCCGCTTAACGACTGAGCGCTTGCGGGGCTTCCCGCCGCGCCGTGCGGCGTTAAGCGGCCTCGCAAGTCGTTTTGTCGCCGCGACTTGCGGCAACCGCTCGCGTTCAGCGTCCGCCAATATTTAACAAAACGTTCACCTCAAATCGCATCCCAACAGCTCTCGTCGGCAGACATCCGCCGCCGCGAGCGTTCCGCTTAACGACTGAGCGCTTGCGGGACTTCCCGCCGCGCCGCGCGGCGCTAAGCAACTTCGCAAGTCGTTTTTCCGCCGCGACTTGCGGCAACCGCTCGCGTTCAGCGTCCGCCCATATTTAACAAAACGTTCACCTCAAATCGCGCCTCGGATTCAAGCCGCGCCATCGCGGGGCGTCGACCCCAAACGCGCAATCGGCCGGGCCTGCCGCCACCTTTCGAATTGCCAAAGAACACGCCGACTGATCGGGCCGCATCAGCGGACCGGGCTGCGTGAGCTCATCGGTCACGGCAGAACCCCCTCACCCAGTCACTCGCCTGCCGCTCGCTCGTCTGCCAGGCACGACCCGACTCTCGCGCGTCGCGTGCCGCAACTGGCTCGTCCAGCCGTGCGAGTTCCGCTCGCTCCCCAACCGCCAGCTTCGGACGAAGCGACTCGCCAACCCGCTCGCCGGCGAGCAGGAGCGCCTAGACTCCTCGCCCAAGTGCTTCCACCGGGCTGCGAGTATACCACACCCTCCCCGCACCGCCGGCGTCTATTTAGCCACAAAGACAGGCCTCACAAAGACTTATGCAAAATTGTAAAAACCCGAACAATTTTTCCCCCGCGCCGAGCCGCTCGAGCGTCCTCAGAAACTCAAGCGCCGCAACAAGTTCCGTCGCGCGCCTTCGCCGCCCGATGCGCTCCCCTCAAAGTACTGCCGCCCCGCCGGGCGACCGGATTGCCGCGAGCTCCAGCCGGTCGCCCGTCGCGAAGCGGAGGACATTAGAATCTCAGAGACATAACCAGTGACAATGGCAATC
>JALORD010000287.1 GCA_025459145.1 Pirellulaceae bacterium
ACGGTCCGCGATTGGGGCCTGCCCGATTGGACGCCGGAGAACATCGTGCGCAGCTCCCATCGAGAACCGTTTGCTCATAGTTCTCCCATCGCCGAATGCACGAATCCCCATTGCTCGGCTCCCATCGAATATCAAAGGGACTCGATGGCACTTGAGGTCGATGATGAACTGACTGACTTGCTCGGCGATGCGACGCTATAGATTCCTGCGCGCGACGTGCGCCAGAAGACGCTCCGCTTGATTGCAATCGTCGAGCCCGCGCCGCTGTGGGGAGATCAGCGCATCCAGCTGATTTGCCAAATTTGCGAATTTTGTAAGTGTGTTCGAGTCACGAATCAGTGCGACTGATGCGCAACAAAAGTGGTGATTTTGTGTCAGCGGCGAAAGACTGAAACCGCGTCATTCGCGGCTAAGCCGAACCAGCGCGTACTTCTTCTTCCCGTGCCGCTGTCCGTTCTTCAGGCGTCCTTCGTCCGATTACCTGCCGTTCGCAAAGCGCTCCTTGGTGGATCGATCGGCGGATTCGGAACTACCGCAATTCATCGTGCGAGCCTTGGACACTCGACTGAGTAAAAGTGTGTTTTGGATTTGTTGAGCCGACTTCTGTCGCAAATGCCTCACAAACTCCACCCAGTTCTACCCACTCCTCGCCAATATCCAGCGTGTATATGAAACCATCGTGTATGCGGGCGCGAACCAGCAACGCACCGCCGCCTAGCAAGATGACTGGGATGCAGTAAGCGAGAAAGGTCGTCGGAATTTCCCTTTCGATGTCGTCCTTGAAATCACCCCGAAACATCGCCAATACGGCGACAAAAATGGCGGCAAATGTACTGAGATAAAGAAATACGGAGATCCAGGGCAATCCTACTCGTTGCCACCACGCCGTTCGTTCGTGACCTGCGCACAAAGGAAGCCACAAACGGATTCGGCGCGTGAAGAGAATGCTGTGGGCAATGATGAATACCGCAGCACCCAAGCCCGACATTCCTTGACCGAGGAACAATACACCTCCGAAACCCTTGGGCACCTTTTGACCCGGATTAGAATGCGTGAACGGAAGCCGCAATTCCACGGGTGCAGCCGGCGCCATACCACACCGTGCACAAAGCGGTGGTGAATCATCTGCTGGGAGTTCTGACCGTGGCACAATGACTCGAGTTGGCATCGACAAACTCCCGAAACCAGGGATTTCTCTAGGCGAGTTTGATTAACGCATACTTCTTCTTCCCGCTCCGCAACACAATCACCGTTTCGCTGGCAAGGTCGGCCGGTGTGAGTTTCGTGGCGGCGTCGGTCTTAGGGCGGTTGTTGACGTACGCCCCTCCCTGTTCGATCGTGCGGCGGGCTTCGCCTTTGCTTTTGGCCAGGCCCGCTTCGACCAGGGCGTCGACGAGCGGGAGTCCTTCGCCGTTGAGCCGATCACGGACCAGCGTCACGCTCGGCACATCGGCAAAAATGTCGCCGAGCTGCTCGTCGGTGAGGCGGTCGATCTCGGCGCCGAAGAAGACCTCGGTCGCCTTGCGGGCGGCGGCCAGGCCGCTGTCGCCGTGGATCAGCCGCGTCAGTTCTTCGGCCAGCCGTTTCTGGCTGGCGCGAACGTGCGGCTCTTCGGCGCGCGATCTGTCGAGCGCGTCGATCTCCTCACGCGGCAGCTCCGTAAGAAATCGCAACGAACCGCCGCAGTCGGCGTCGGCCACGTTGATCCAGTACTGGTAGAACGCGTAAGGGCTCGTCTTGGCCGCCGAGAGGTAGACCGCTCCCTTTTCGGTCTTCCCCATCTTCTGGCCGTCGGATTTGAGGAGCAGCGGGCAGGTGAGGCCGTACAGCTGTGTGCCATGCATCCGTCGGGCCAGGTCAATCCCGGCCGTGATATTGCCCCACTGGTCGCTGCCGCCCACCTGCAACTCGCAGCCGTGCTTTTGATTCAGATAGACGAAGTCGTAGGCCTGCAGCAGCATGTAGCTGAACTCGGTGTAGCTGATGCCGACAGTGCTTTCGAGCCGTCCCTTGACGGAATCCTTGGCCAGCATCACGTTCACGGGAAAGTGCTTACCGACGTCGCGGAGGAACGCCAGGAACGAGTAGCTCTGCATCCAGTCGAAATTGTTAAGCAGCAGCGCCCCGCCCGCACCGCTAAAGTCGAGCAGGCTCTCGAGTTGGCCGCGGATGCCGGCGACGTTGGCGGCCAGTTGGTCGGTGGTCAGGAGGTTCCGCTCTTCGCTCTTTCCGGTCGGGTCGCCGATCATCCCGGTTGCCCCGCCCACCAATGCGATCGGCCGGTGCCCGGCCCTTTGAAAACGGCGGAGGAGCATCACCGGTAACAGCGAGCCGACGTGCAGGCTGTCGCTCGTGGGGTCAAAACCGCAGTAGAGCGTCCGACGCCCGCCGGCGAGCCAGGAGGGCACCTGCTCGGGGGCGGTGCACTGATTGACGAGGCCGCGCCAAGTGAGATCGGCAAAGAAGTCCATTGGGGCTGCGCTAGCGTTAGAGGTAACTGAAACGGGGCGAATAAAAATGTTTCAACCCGCTGCCCGCAGGTTCGCTGCTCGTGGCAAGCAGCGGGGATAAACATTCAAGCGGGAAACTGTCGTTCCCGCAACGTCGTCCGTAGCAGGGGCAGGACCCGCTTGGAAAGCGAAACGTTCGCCGTTTTTCTTTCGAATCAGCCCAAATCGACGATCATTGGTTTAGCACCGTCGCGTGGACCGGCGGTCAGGTCGCTCCGCGAAAACCGATCGGGCCGATCGCGGCCGACCTTCACGGTGTACTGGCCAGCCGCAAAAACCGGCGGCTGAAAGCGATCGCCTGGCACGCGCCGCGTGTACAGCACCTCGCCTGATTTCTGCTCGATCACCTGCACGACCGGATCCTTTGCACCTTCAAAGACCAAATCCGGCAGCCAGGCGACAGGTGGCCGGCCATCATTGGCTGCCATTTCGATTGTCAGCGGCCAGCCAGGAAACTGCGCCTTGTCGCCTTCCTGGACATCGCTGAATCGGGGCCAACACTCGAACGTAATCCGGCGATTCCGCTTGTCGAATCGCACAATCCCGTAGCCGTCGGCTCGCTGCCGTTCGTCGGCAATGTCGGGCGGGTTGGCGTAGGCCAGCATCGTGATCTTGTTCCCCAGACCGTCGAGAAACTCGCCCGTCCAAGGGAGCGGACTGTCCGACACGGGGTTGGGTCCGGGCTTCTCGTCGAGCGGATGCCACCAGCGGCCGTAGATCGTGTTGACCAGGGCCGGACTCGTGAAGGCGTAGGGCCCGTCGCCAAAGTCCGCAATTCCGTGCTTCACGACAACCGCCAGGTGCTGATCGCCGCAGAGGTGTACTGCCTGCACGCGGCGCAGATCGGCGAGAGCCCTCTGGCGGGCCGACTGCGGCCAGCCGTTGCAATCGAGATCGGCCAAGAGCCGGTCGTTTCGCTTGCCGTGCATGTGGACCGCCCCGCAGAATGCCGTCTGTGACAAGACGGCTTTCACCGCGGCGCCCGTCCAGTCGTCGCTCCACTGGCGAAGAAACGTGTGCTGCCGCTCGCCAAGCAGTACCAGGCCCGGCAGGTCGATCGACTTCGGGTCGTAGCTCGGATCGTTGATGTGGTCGGGCCGGGGTCCCATCTGGGGAATTTTGCCCGCGGGGCCGCTTTTAAACTTGCGGTCTTCCAGGATGGCGAAGTCGATCCCACCGACCCGCAGGCGGGTGAAGTAGACCGAGATGTCGCGCTCGACCGGCGCCGGATCGACCGGATCGGGCAGGTGCCAGGTCTGCTGCCGCTGGACGAGGTTCACGTATTCGACCGGGTAGAAATAACCGCCATCGGCGTTCCCGCTCAATGTCGACCGCTTGCCGTTCTCGCCCCACAGGTTCGGATGTCCAACGTCGTGGTCGTCGGGGATTGTGATCGTTGGCCGGTCACGAATGATGTCGCGAAACTGCAGCCCGAACTCGATCCACCCAGCGGTATGCTCCGTATGCCGATACGTCTGATCGCCGGCAAAAAAGAGCAAGTCGGGATTCTGTGCTTTCAGATTGTCGAGAATCTCCGGCCGCAGTCCGGTCGTGCGGCTGGAGTTGCACGACATGTTGGCGACCACGATGACGTCTTTGTCGCGCGGATCGCGACGCACCAGCCCGACAAACTCCGCCGTTTCGCCGTGACGGATGCGATACGGAACGTCCTCTGTATCGTCCCAATTCTCGATACGAAAATGAACGCTCCAGCCGGGAAACAACACTGGCGAGCGAGCCGCTTCGGTCCATTTTCCATTGCGCTCGAACTCGAGCCGCGCCTCACGCGGTTCGCCCGGCTTCAGGGGAAAGAGTTGTCCCGTGACTTTCAGCACGCCCGCGTCGTGCGTGTAGAGCGCAAACGCCACGACTTGATCCCGCGGCACATCAAGCGGCGGCGGAGCATTCGGCCCTCGCGGCCGAGGCTTGGCCCACCACTCGCCAACCGCCAGTGAATCGAGGTTCGGAAACTCGTCGCCAAACGGCTGCGCTCGGTTATCTGATTCAGGTGCTAGTAACCGCGGAGACTGCTCTTGACCGCTCGCGCGGCGCGGTGCGCCGCGCCAGAAACAGAGTGCCGCAGCAAGCTTGAGCAGCCATCGTCGAGTTGGATTCATCGCAGAGACCTTCGTGGATTCGCCGTCGGGAAACGCGCGGCAACTTGCAAGCCCGAGCACAACCATCTGCCAACGGCGATTATTCAAGGTAAATCGCCGTTCTACATTTGCCGCTTACTTCTCGGGGATCAGTTCCAGGCACACCAGCCGATCGTCGCCGCGCAGGTAGAGGAGCCCATGCGAAACGATGGGAGCCGCCCAGCACGGATATTTGAGCACCGGCCGCTCCTCGCCGATCAGTTCGCTTCCGAGGGCGGGATCGCCATAGTCGACCGCCGCCACTTCCTCATATTTGTCGGGATTGGCCTTCAATAGCCACAGTTGGCCGTACTCGCCCAGACAGAGGAAATGGCCATCGATCCAAAGGAGCGAAGTGCGGCTCATACCGCGCTGGCTCCAGCGGACGTCGCCGGTCGACCAATCGACACAGCGCAGTTCGGCATTCTCGGTGTGGCGTCCCGAGCAAGCGTAAAGGTGCCCGTCGAGTTCCACAGGCGTGTTCCAGTGCGTCTGGAGCGCCTTGTCGCGGCGGCGTTCACTATCTTGCCAGACCACTTCACCCTTGCCCGGCGCCACTTTCAAAAGCGCGCTCCCTGGTCCGTAACACTCGCTAATGAACACCTGATCCCCTGCTACAACAGGGACCGAGGCGTTGACGCTCTCCAGCGACTTGTCGCGCCAGGGGAAGTGAAAATCGAGCTGGCCGCTCTGCGGCTCGAAACCAACGAGCCCCCCGCGGCAAAATGCAAAGCACCAATCGCGTCCGGCAATTTTCGCCGTCTTGAGCGACGCGTAGCTCGCCAGTTCGTCGGCCAGCTTGTAACGCACCTGGCCGGTCCGTTTATCGAACGCCACAATCCCCGTCCCATTCGGTTCGACCAGGTTGAGCCGTCCTGGCGGCACGCGCTGCGATTCGGGGGGACTGCCGCCGACCATCGCAATCACGTTTTCGCCCACGACGACGGGCGTGCTCCCCACGCCGAAGAAGTTCTGAACGACGCCAAACTCCTTGGCCGTATCGACTTTCCACAGCAGCTCGCCGTCGAGCGCGCGGCAGCAGACGAGCATTCCATCGACGCCGTAAGCATAGACCCGGTCGCCGTCGACCACCGGCGAACAGCGCGGGCCATTGTTGTAGCCGTACATGTCCTGGTATTCGGTGAAATACTCGTACTGCCAGAGCTGTTCTCCTGTCTCGGCATTCAGGCAGTAGAGGCGGGCCTGGTCGCCAAAGCGGTCGAACTGAAACAGTCGGCCCCCAGCAATCGTCGGCGCGCCGTACCCTTCGCCGAGCAGCTTGTGCCAGACGATCCGCAGGCCCTTCGTTCCCCACTCGGTCAGGATTCCCTTCTCGGGCGATTTGCTGTCGCCGCCGGGACCGAGAAACGTCGGCCAATCACTGCCGGCTTTCCGCGTCCAAAGACTGCCAGGAACGTGATCTTCGGCGCCGATGCGGGCAACTTGTGTCTCCGAGGGGACTGCAGGTGTATCCGAGGTCGAAACCTGGTCGCCGGGCTCCTTGTTTTCCTGGGCGACCGCCCCACAGCCCGCCAGGGACGCCAGCACCCCGAGCAGAATTAAACTTGGTCGATTGGTAGATCGCATTGCGACGGAGTGGCACGGCATGGCAGGATTCGCTCCCAGGAACAGCAGTCGTTTTGGCGCGGCCGGGCAGGATTGCTTTGCAGTATAATGTTTGCCGGATGCCCGGCCATGCTCACAATCAATTCTCACATCTCGATTCCCGCCGACGAGCTGCAGTTCACGTTCGCCCGCAGTAGCGGTCCAGGAGGGCAGAACGTCAACAAAGTGGCGAGCAAGGCCACGCTGCGCTGGGATGTCCGGGGAACGCCAAGTTTGCCTGAGGATGTGAAGCAGCGGTTTCTCACCACGTACCAGAGCCGGCTGACCACGCTCGGCGAGATTCTGATCGTCAGCCAGGAATCGCGCGACCAGCCACGGAACATTGAGATCTGCC
>JALORD010000288.1 GCA_025459145.1 Pirellulaceae bacterium
TCAGGATCGTCATAGACTCCGTCGAAAACATTTCGAACGATCGTGTTGACCCCCAACAACTCCGCCACATCCTCCCCCGCGCCGGCCAGGGCGTTGATCGCCAGCGTCGTGTTCCACGTCGCGAGGTTCGTGTCGATCGGCCACGAGCCGTCCGGGCGGATCGAATCGACGAGGAACCGGACGCCGTGCTCGATCACCTCGGCCGCGATTGGGGATCGGCCGACGCTCGCCAAGCTCATCACGACAAAACTCGTCAGCGGCGTCGCTTCCAGATACCCGCCGCTGTCGGGCTGCATCCGGCGGAGGACCTTCAGGCTCCGCGTGATGCTGAGCCAGCGCACGAGACGCGTGAGCGGGTTCCAGGGGGGAGCGTGGTGAAACTGGGCCTGGCCGATCGCCACCAGCGCCGGAATCGCGTAGCTCACGACCGGCATCCCGACGAACCGGTACCAGGCCTGCGGCACGGTCGCCAGCTCAAACGGCAGTTGATCGATCTCGCGCCAATCGAGCAAACCGGCGATCGCCAGGTTCGTCATGATCGGCACGACGAATGTCTTGTCGATGCCGTACCGCTCGCGGAGGCCCGCGAGCCGCCCTTTGCTTTCGAGGTACGCATCGGCCCGGGCCAGCAACTCGCGATGCTCCTTGGCCGCGCCCGCCAGGTGCAGCGCCGCCACGACCAGATACGTCGTCGCAATGTTCGAATGCGACAGGTCCGTATCGCCGAACCCGCCGTCGTCGTTTTGCTGCCCGGCAAGATAAGCGACACCGCGGGCGATCAGGTCGTCGAACGTCGAAGGTTCAAGGTCGAAGGTCGCCGCCGCAACTCCCTCTCGACGTTCGACCTTCGACTTTCGACCCCCGACATTTTTCCTCACCACCGCCAGTGCTGACACCGCTGTCGCCGTCGACAGGGCCGACGACGATAGCTCGCCGACCCAGTGCCCGTCCGGGGTCCGCTCGGCCAACAGCTCCCCCTTCGCTTGTTCGTAGGCAGCGCGAAGGCGATCGAAGTCGAGCATCGGAGAAGGCACAGCGCAAGGTGGGACGGCGAGTGGCAGGTGCGGCGGTGTGCCGCACCTTGCGCGTGAGCACCGCCACAAGCCGAATCATAGTCACACGCCCAGCGCCGGGCCACCGCTCGGGAGAGCGTGAGTAATTTGCCGCCGATAGGGGCAGCAGGACGCGGATTTGGAGGTGGATTGAAGCTTTGACATCCGATCTGCGTGGCTCAGCGTTCAACTGCGGAAAAAACTCTGTCGCCGCAGTGTTGACATGCCGCAGGTCTAATTGCCCCGCGGCGGCCGTCTGCTAATCCCGCGGCATCACGCTCGCGGGCGGTTAGGCAGCGGAGGGCGCGGGACGGGCAGAGGCCTTGGCGGCGTCCACAGTCTCCGGGATCTGCACGATCGCCTGACACCAGGGGCCGCGTCCCCGTTTGCGCACGACTTCATCCCTGTCGCGGCGGCCATGGCATTGATCGCAAGTGACGGCGCCGACCACGACATTGCCGGTTCTAAGGAACTCCCCGCGGCTCGACTGGGTCTACTCGCGCCAATTACGCCGACGAGAGGTGCTCGCGCGAAGCCCCGCCGCGATGTGTACCGCCTCGCGCGGCGGGATCGCTCGACCCCCATCCGACGAGCTTCCCCCGCACAGACTGCCGCGGCCGCAGAGTCGATTCAACTTGCACCTTGCGGATTGCCGCCGGACGCGACTGACATCTCTTCTCCAGGCGTCAAGGTCGCGTGGCAAACCTTGCCGCTGGCGCACGACTTGGGCGCTAGTAAGGCTGGCAGCGGGGCCGGATAGGCGGCAAGGTTTCGCTCCCTTCCGGCGACGGCAAAGTTTGCGCGATGATTGCCGTAAACCATTGGGAGAAAATTATTTGCGTGCGCTTAAGCATTCCGAATTCGCGGGTCGATACGGTAGTTGTCGCTGGGTGCTGGGCGGCGCCACGATGGCTCCACCGTCCCAAGCATCAGGTGAACCGGAGCGGACAATTGGGTCAATGATTGACCCGACCGGTTCGGGCGCACAAAAGCGCTAACTTACCGTGTGGGACAACGACCTGCCTTCCCGCACACCTGGCCTACCCCTACACGCACACCCCCAAAAGACTCGGGCGGCAATCGGATTGTCGTCCGAGTCGGTCCAACGTGGTCCTCCCACGTATCCGGCCGGACCGGGACTTGCGCCAGTTCGATGGTTCCATCGTTTAGGAGACGTCGCTCAATGAAATGGACATCGCTTTTCGCTTCGTTGGTACTCGGCCTCGCCGTTTGTACCCCTGGTTATTCCTTCGAACTGCTGGACATGATGCTTGGGTCCAGCGGTTGCGGCTGCGAAAGCAGCTGCTGTGAGACCAAGTGCTGCAAGACGCGGTGCCGCAGCCGCTGCAACGACTGCAACAACGGGTGTGCGAAAGCCGCTCCCGGTTGTGCAGCTCCGAGCTGTGCGGCTCCGGCCTGTGCCGCTCCGGCACCGACCTGTGCGGCTCCTGCCCCCACCTGTGCTGCTCCTGCTCCGTCGTGCGGAGTTGAACCGAGCTGCGACGGTGGCAAGGGTGCTGGCTGTGGTTGTGACAACGGCTGCAACAGCTGCTGCAAGCGGCGTTGCCTGCTCGACCGCATCTTTGCTTGCAACAAGTGCTGCCCCGGTGGCTGCGCGATCGGTTGCAACAAGGGTTGCGGCTGCGACAACGGCTGTGGCAAGCATGGCCGTTGCGGTCGGGGCTGCGGCTGCAACAATGGTTGCGGCAACGGCTGTGCGAAGGCCGCTCCTGGCTGTGCAGCTCCTAGCTGTGCCGCTCCGGCCTGTGCCGCTCCTGCCCCCACCTGTGCCGCTCCCGCCCCAGCTTGCGGTTGCGACGCTCCGGTAGGCAAGGTTCCCGCCGCCGCTGGCGACGTGGCCCCGATGCCGCCGGCCCCGGTGGTTGATCCTTCGGCTTTCATTCCGACTCAACGTCGGGTCGTTCAGGCCTCGAGCAGCCTGGTCCGCTAGGCTGATTTGAGTTCCAAGAGACTGCGACCATTCCGCGGCCTGGCCGGCTCGTCCGACCAGGCCGCGGTTCATTTCTTGGCGGGCAATACGCGGCTTTCATGATCAGCCCATCCCGCAGCAGTTCGGTCCAGAGCCCGTGAAACGCGGCCAAGAGGACGAACTCTCTTAGTCCGGGGCCGGCGGCAGCCACTCGTAAGTGGTGGTTCGCCTCGCGACAAGGCGACCTGTGGAGAACCACCCGGGCATGCCTGACCATTCGGGTTGCCGCAAATGGGCCAGCGCAAGTCGTTACGTGGTCTGGAAATGACGCTTCCGGTCCCCTTCGCCAGATGGTTTTGGCACTCGCCTTGCGACCGCACTCTGGCAATGGAACATCAGCCAACGTGCTGGCACTGAAATGAGTGCCAGGCCACTGCACCACTCGGAAGGAGAAACGATCATGCGACCCATGCTGCTTTCATTGCTTGGCGGCGGGCTTCTGTTGGCCGGAAGCCTGGTGATGCCGGACACGGCCGAGGCTCGCCCTCGCGGATATTACCGGGGCTATCGCGCTCCTGCCGTCCGCTATTACGCTCCGCGCTACGCCTACCCCCGGTACTACGCTCCGCGCTACTACTACTACGGCGGACCGGGTTACTATGGCGGCCGATATTACGGCGGCGGATACTACGACCGAGGATACGCGCCCGGCGTCTACTTTGGTGGGCGGCAGGGAGGCGTGTATTTCCGGTTCTAAGTTGATCGCGCATGGAACAGGCGGCTAACACCGCCTTAGGCCGACGAGGCGAGTTGCCGACAAGCTTCGCTTCGCCGGCTATTTTTGTTGATGAAGTTGAAGACCACGGGCCGCGCGGGACTACTTGTCGAGCATTTCGACGTCGCTCACGAGCGCCCGAAAGAACGGCTCGACATCGGTCACCAGGCCTACTGTCTGGAAGCTGCCGCGATCGGCCAGTTTGATCACCGTGCTGGGGTTGATGTCGACACAGACCACCTTCACCCAGGCGGGCAAGAGATTGCCGACGGCAATGCTGTGCAGGGTCGTAGCGACCATCAGACAAAAGTTCACGTCGCGAATCTGCTCCCGCATTTTCTTTTGTGCGGCTAGCGTGTCGGTGATCACTTCGGGGAGCGGGCCGTCGTCGCGAATGCTGCCGGCGAGCAGGAACTCGACCTTATTCTTCACGCACTCGTACATGATGCCGCTGTTCAGTTGCCCAGCATCGACCGCGGCCCGGATGCCGCCTAGTCGGCGAATCCGGTTAATCGCCCGCAGGTGGTGCTCGTGTCCCGCTTCGATGATGTCGCCGCTGTCGAGCCGTACGCCGAGGCTGGTACCGAAGAGGGCCTGTTCAATGTCGTGCGTCGCCAGTGCGTTCCCCGCAAACAGCCGACGGATATAGCCGCCGCGGATGAGCTTGGAGACGTGCTCGACGCTCCCCGTATGGACGATGGCCGGCCCGCCGACGAGCAGCGCCTTGCCCCCTTCGCGTTTGGTTCTTACTAGTTCATGCGCAATCTGGCGGATCGCGACTCCTTTGGGCTTCTCGGTCGAGACCGGGCTGTTCATGAACTCAAAGCCGCGCGAGCGGGCCTGCCGATCCTCAGGCATCACCCGCACGCCAGCGTGGCCGACGACGTATTCCTCGCCGATCGCGACCTCGGTCATCGCTCGGCAGCGGGCCGTTTTGGCCTGACGGTCGACGACAATTCCGCAGTCCATCTCCTGCCGCTCGACGACGAGCCACTCCCCCGCGAGGCGCACTTGTGTTCGCTGGTTCGTCGTGCTGTAAAACCCTTCGGGAAATGCTCCCGCGATATCGGCGGCGGCCAGTCGCACATCCCGGCTGTCGACGCTGATTGCCCCGTGGTTGGCGATATCGGCCAGGATTTCCTGCAGCCGCTCGGCGGTTTCGGCCGAGACGGCGAGGACGGCATAGCTCGGATCGGTCTGGGCCTGGCCGACGGTAATCTGCTCAATCTGAAACGTGCCCCCAGCCGCCATGATCCGGTCGAGCACCTTAGGGAGGAGCAGGCTGTCGATGATGTGCCCCGACAGTTCGACCCGTTCGACAAACGACTCGCGGGATTGGGAAGCAGCAGCCATGGGGTTCAACTCGCGATAAAGGACCGTCGTTTCGCTTTCGGCTTTCAGCTCTCAGCTTTCCCCTTGTTCCCCGCCCAGACTTGCACGAGCTCGACGCACACCTCGACCGCGGAGACCATCTCTTCGAGGCAGGTCCATTCGAGCGGCGAGTGCGGGTTGTGCTCTCCGGTCGAGAGGTTCGGCGTCGGCAGGCCTCGCTCGGTAAGTTGCGAGCCGTCGGTGCCGCCGCGAATGATCGTCAGCTTCGCCTCGCGGCCGAGGCGGCGATGGGCCTCCTGGGCATAGGCGACCGCTCGTGGCTCGCGGACCAGCCCTTCGGCCAGATTGCGATACTGCTTGACGATTACGACATCGACCTTAGCCTGTGGAAACTCTGCCTCGACCTCGCGGGCCGCATCTTCGAGTAGTTTGGCATGCGCGGCCAGTCCTGCCGTGTCAAAGTCGCGGAGCAGCACCTTGACCTTTACCTCGGCAACGCCCCCTTCGATCGTGTATGGATGTAAAAAGCCGTCGCGGCCGTCGGTCGTTTCGGGGGAAAGCTTGGCCTTCGGCAGCTTGTCGACGAGCGCCGCCGCGACCCGCACAGCGTTGACCATGCGTCCTTTGCCGATCGACGGATGGATGTTGATCCCGCGGATCGTGAGCACGGCGAGGTCGGCCGAAAACGTCTCGGTGTCGATCTCGCCGGCGCCGAAGCCGTCGAGCGTGTAGCAGACGGTCGCGCCGAGCCGCGCGAGGTCGACATGGTCGACGCCGTGGCCGATCTCCTCGTCGCAGGTGAACAGGATACGGATCGGCCCGTGGGGAATCTGCGGATGTTCGACGAGGTGATGCACGAGCTCCATGATCACCGCCAGGCCCGCCTTGTCGTCGGCTCCCAGGAGCGTCGTGCCGTCGGTGGTGATGATTGTCTTGCCGACGAGGCCCGCCAGTTCCGGATTATCGGCGACGCGAATCACCTTAGTCGGGTCGCCGGTCAGCGTAATGTCGCCGCCGGCGTAGTGATTCACGACGTGCGGCTTGACGTTCTTGCCCGTCGTCTCGGGGGATGTATCGAGATGGGCGTTGAACGCGACGACGGGCAAATCCGTGCCCCCCGCCAAGCCGTTTGTCGCTGGCAGCGTCGCCCAGACGAGCCCCGTCGAATCGTGCTCGACGTCCTTGACACCCATTTCGCGCAGCTCATCGGCCAGCAGTTTGCCCAGCACGAGTTGTCCGGGCGAACTGGGATACGTTCCGCCCGGCTCGCCCGCCGTTGTATCGATCCGCACGTAACGCAGAAATCGGCCGAGGAGCCGCTGATGATTGATCATGGGGTGTCGCAAGCAAGGCCGGGCCGGGCCAGTGTCGGCCCGGCCGGGGAGGTAAAGTGGACGAACGAAACGACTTCGCGCAGTATATCGCCCGCGGAGCAATCGTGTGCCGTGGGTCGCCTGACGATCCTGCTCGTACTCGTGGCCGCACGCATCCGCGAAGCAGGTCCCCGCCATGCC
>JALORD010000289.1 GCA_025459145.1 Pirellulaceae bacterium
GAAGTGCGCCCAGAATGCAGGTTCCCGACAGGTCTTGGAAGCCGCACTTGCGACGCTCGAGACTCTGGATCGAAGCGCCTCTGCCACTCCAAAGAACGAGCGCGCTGGCGAGGCCTATATCGCCAAGATCCTCGAAAACCCCGAGTCATCCGCCGCTCTGCAGCGTTTTGCCGTGCGTACGCTGCCAGCGGATCACCCAGCGCTCAGTGAGGCTTTGTTAAAGCGCCTACTCGCCGCCGATGACGCAACACTCCGCCTCGAAGCCCTCCGCACCATCCGCGATCGGCGCGATGTGGACCGCTGGCCGCAATTGCGCGAAATTGCGGCCTGTCGCCCGGAAATCGGGATGATCGGAAGCTGCTTTTGGAACTGGCGGCGAGCGACAATGCCGAAGTGTCGAACGAGGCGCTGCGGGCCCTCCGCGGGTTTGATCTGAGCCCGAGCGAGAAAACGCAGCTCACCGAACTGGCGACGAAGCTTACCGGCCCGCACCAGGAGTTGGCCCAGCGGGTGCTCGATCGTAATCCACGAAAGCGCGAGCGTCCCGCCGGGGACGACGCAGCCGCGTGGGGAGCGCTGGCCGCCGGCGAGGGGAACGCCACGGCTGGCGAGCGGATTTTCTATCACGCGCGGGTCGGGGCCTGCTATCGCTGCCACGAATTCGCCGGCCGCGGCTATCAGATCGGCCCCAATCTGACCGGGATCGGCCGGACGATGACCCCCGAACGGCTGGCGCAGTCGATCCTCGACCCCAGCCGCGAAATCGCCCCGATGTTCACGAACTGGTCGATCCTGACGACCGACGGCGACGTAAAAACGGGCGTCCACGTGGGCGACGAGGTCGACGGCCGGATGAAATTCGCCGACCAAACGGGCCGCATCTTTCACGTCCACCCGAACGACATCGACCGCCGCCAGCCGAGCCAGCAATCGGTCATGCCCGCCGGCTACCTCGATGAGCTCACGCCGCAAGAGCTACGCGACCTGATGGCGTTTCTGCGGAGCGCAGAAAAATAGCCGGAACCAAACCTGGTTCCGGCTCGAATCGGGTTCCTGCGCAGACGCTACTTCACAATATCCAGCAGTTCGACTTCGAACTGCAGGACGCTGTTAGGGCCGATGGTGCCGTCGGGAGTGCCGCGGGGGTAGGCCAGGTCGGACGGAATCGTCAGCTTCCACTTGTCGCCGACCTTCATCTTTTGCAAGGCTTCGGTCCAGCCGGCGATGACCCGATTCACCGGGAACTCGGCTGGCTCTTTTCGCTCGACGCTGCTGTCGAACACGGTGCCGTCGAGCAGGGTCCCGTGGTAATGCACGCGGACGACGTCGGTCGCCTTGGGCGTGGCTCCCTTCCCGGCGGTGACCACTTCATACTGCAACCCCGATTCGGTCGTGGTGACTCCCTTTTTCTTTTTGTTTTCGGCCAGGAACGCGGCCCCATCTTTGGCGTTCTTTTCACCGGCAAGTTTCTGCTTGGCTTCGGCTTTGGCCTGCGCCTGCTTGGTAAAAGCAGTCATAACTTCGCGGACCTGTTCGGGAGTGAGTTGCGGTTTGGCCTTCTTCAGGGAGTCGACGAGTCCCTTGGCCACCAGATCGGGATTGAGCCCGAGATCGTCCTGCAGAAGACTATTGCCAATGTTGAGACCGACCGCATAGGAAGCCTTCTCCTCGATCGTCTTCAACTCCGGCGCGGCGGCGGGACGGTCCTGCGCCAAAGCTGCGGCATAGCCGGCCAGGGCGGACACGAATAAGAGCAGTCCTGTGGTCATGGAACGGCGCGACATGCGAAAGTCCTGCGGGTGAGGTGGTTTGGGGCGGGAGGGCAATCTGGCGGCCGGGCGATTCCGGAGCAATTGCCTGCTCAAGTGCTCCTCAGCCTAGCCCGGCCGGTGCCCTGGCGGCAAGTCGGCAGGTACCGCCTCGCGGTGTGCAATCGTGCTACCCGGACTGGTTACGCCGCTGTATCGCCTGGCCGCCAGACAGGCCCGCGGCCGCATAGTTTCGCCGATTGTTGCCACACGAACCGAGCGGCGCCCCGACGGCCATAATTCGGCGGCGAAGCGGCGAAAATCAGATTGCCTTTGCCCAGGATCGTGGGATAATTCAAGCGTGGGATGCATCCTCCACACTAGTCCATCTGTTCTGCACGTTTCGCGCATCACAGGAGGGGCACGCATGCTTGATCCACCGGGTCGGGATCGCTGAGATCCGGCAGTCGTTTGCGACCAACCGCAGATCTCACGTTAGTTTCCTACTACACCCACATTCCTTGTTTTTGTCTGCAACTACGCCGCCCGGCTGGCGACCACCGTCGCTCGCCGGGCGGTTTTTGTTGCGCTGCGACGACCCGACCGCACGTTTCTATTTGGCCTTGCGAGGCCTGGCCGATTTGCCCCGGGCCTGTAATTTGGCAGAAGCAGCCGTATCCCCGTTGTTTGTAGAAGCAACCGTGGCGGGTGCACTCGAAGAAGCCTTCGGCGTTTCGCGGGACTTGCGCTTTCTACTCTTCGGCAGGTTATCGAAGAGCGGCAATGGAGGATCGATTCGCACCGCTTTGCGTTTGGCTGGGGCTGTCTTGGGCCGCTTGCCAAATATCTCTTCGCCCGGCACGGGCTCGGCGTGGCCGTTGGTTGAACCGTTGGCGTGACCGTTCATACGGCTGTTTGCGTGGCCATTCAACTTGCTTTGCTTTTCGGCCAGGCGCTTCCCTTTGGCGGTCGTCGGCGCGCTCATCGTCGGCTCGGGCGCTCCCTCCAACGAATCACCCACGAAGACGTTCGCCAGTCGCTCTGTGCCGCGCTTCACATAGTCGGGCGAGAGGTCGAAGCCCAGGTGGTTGCGGCCGAGTTTCTTCGCCACGACGAGCGTTGTCGCGCTGCCGCTGAACGGGTCGAGGACCACTTCGCCTTCGTGCGAGCAGGAGCGGATGATCCGGCCGAGGAGTTGCTCGGGCATCTGACAGCCGTGAAAGCCGGCCCGCTCCTTGAACGTGCCGGCGACCCGCGGAAAGTACCAGGTGTCTTCCTCGGGGGTGAAGTGCCCCGCGAGGTCCTGCGGCCGGAGGATCCACGTGTCATCGGGAAGCCGGCCGTCGGGGTTGGCCCGGCCGTCGCCGTAGACGAGCTGGCGGGCCGAGGGGATCCGGTTTTCAAGATCGGCCGAGCGGAACGTGAACTGCTGCGGGTGCTTCACGAAGTGAAACAGGTGCGCGTGCGACCGGCTGAACTTCGTTTTGCAGTTGACGCCGAATGTGTAGTACCAGACGACCCAGCTGCGGATGTGAAAGCCGACTTCGCGCTGGGCGATCAGCTTGAGCTCGGCGGCGTATTCGTCGCCGATCGCCAGCCAGAACGTGCCGTCGTCCTTCAGCACGCGATGGACGCCGCGGATCCAGGCGGTCGACCAATCGAGATATTCCTGGTAGCCCTTGTTGTCGTGATAGACGTCGTAGGCGTAGCCGATGTTGAACGGTGGATCGGCGAACACCAGATCGACCGACCCGGCGGGGAGCGACTCCATCCCGGCGATGCAGTCCTGGTGATGGACGCGTCCCAAGCGCGCAGCGAGCGGTGCGTCAGGGGTGCGGATTGCGGCGACATTCGCGGCGGTCGTCGATTCGGGCAAGCTTCCGGCGGATTTCTTGGACGAGCGGCGAGCAGCCATGGAGAGTGCTTCCTGCGGAATGGGCGAATGGAACACGTGTCATTTCAGCGCATTTCGCAGGCGCAGTCCAGTGGGCGTTTGTCGCTCGATCGAATGCGGCCATGGGATGGTCGAAAGGACCGCCGCGAGCGACAATTGGCAATCGATGTCGACTGCATCCGCTACATCCGAAACGCTGCCCGAGAGCAGCCAGCGCCTGCGCCCTTCGCTCGGCTGGGGACCGCTTGTGGCAGGCCTGTTGCTGCTGGCAAATGTGATTGTGCCGCTACTGTGGGGAGACGTGTATCCGTTCACATCGGCCCCTATGTTTCGCGATAATCCACAGGCCTGCTGCAACTATCGCGTGCTCGGGCCCAATGGCGAGCAGCTGCCCGCGGAAGACTGGCTCTGCCACCGCATTTACGACGGCAACCCACTGGGCTATGGCGTCGGACGGCAGCCGCCGCCCGTCCTCGAACAGACGTTTGGCGAGGTGCACGACGAAGCGACCATCCGGGCCCATATTCGGAAGCTGCTTCTTCAGCCGGAGAGGGACCGCCTGCCGTACGTCGAAGTCGAGCAGGACATTATCGGGCCGCTGCGCGACGATCCCGAGCGGGTTGGCGTGCAGGAGACGCGGCGGTTTCGGGTCAAGCGCTAGCGAGCAAGTAGGTCGAGCGGTAGCGAGCGAAAGCCGCGTCCTTTCTTAGGACGGATCGGGAACTCCATCCGACGCGCGATCGCGACTTTGAGCGGCCTATTCGTGCCAGCCGTAGGTTTGCTGCAGGGCGTCGCGCACGGCGCCGGTGAGTTGCGGCAGGCGGATGGGTTTAGGGAGGACCGAAAAGGCGGACTCGGCCCGGGCCGCGGTCACAATCCCCTCGTCGAGTGCCGCGGAAAGGAGAATCCACGGCAAAACGACGCCCCCCGTCGGACGGTCGAGTTCACGGAGCCGGCGGATCGTCTCCAGGCCCGACAGCCGGGGCATATGCATGTCTAGCAGCAAGAGATGGACGCTCTGCTGCGCGAGCAGCTCCAGGGCTTCCTCGCCATCGGCGGCCTCGAAGGTCTCAAACCCCCGTTCACGCAATAAGCCGACCATCGTCGCCCGAAAGTCGCGATCGTCGTCCGTCACCAAGAGTCGAGGAGTTTCCAGCCGCATTGGAGGGCCCTCACAGGCCGCAGATTCCGAACAAATGCCTCGCAAAAGCGCACGTGGCAGTCAACCTTAGGCCACAGCTTCAGGTGCAATCCCAGTGCCGCGACTGAGTTCAAGACCGGACTCAACGCCAAACCGCCAACCTAACTCCAGATGGGACCTATACTTCTATCAAATGCAGCCGGGCGGGCAATGTCAAATCCCAACCGCCAAAATGCGACTTTTCGCGGCGGACCTGCCAAGTTCTCCCCCGGCTGTTTTCCCGGCTCGCGTCCTACCCCACCATTGCTCGTGAGCCCCCTCCGATGACCGATTCGCACGCTGATCCGTTGCCGCCGGCGGCTGGCCCCTTGCCCGAGGCCATTGCGACCAGCCGCGAAGCCCACTGCACGATCGTCGGCAGCGGACCGGAGGGGCGAGAACTTAGGGCCAAGTTGGCTCAATCGAAGAACGGGAAGAGCTGTTTGATTTCTTCCGGAGTGGGACGGCGGCCGTATTCGCAGATCTCGAACGACTCGGCGTACTTGACCGCTTTGCCCCGCTCTTCGCCATAGAGCTGCAAGAGCGCGGCCCGGGCCCGGTTGGCCTCGTTCGATTGGCGCTGCTCCCAGCGCTGGCGGAGCCAGGCTTTGCGGCCCGCTTCGTCGCTGGCCGGCGGTACGCTGCGAACGAACGCTTCGCTGCCGCTCGCGCCCCCTTCGTACACCTGCGACGCTAGCTCGTGAATGCCGGCGAGCTTCGTGTCGAGCACGTCGTCGAGGGCGACCGCGATATCGGCCTGGAATGGATATGGCTTTTGAAAGCCATCGCTGGAATAGAGGAAGACCGGGTTCTTGGTGAGCGGCGGCGTATCGGGGCAGATGAACGGCACGGTGACCATGAACGCCGCATCCTGCACGAGAACGCCGACGTAGCGATGGTCGGGGTGATAGTCCCACGGGCGATGGGCAATGACGATGTCGGCTTTCCACTCGCGGATCAGGCGGGTGATCTTCTTGCGGTTTTCGAGCGTCGGCTCGAGCTCGCCATCGTGGATATCGAGCACCTGCGAGTGCGTGCCAAGCTTCTGGCTGCAGGCGGCCGCTTCAGCAGTGCGGCGAATCGCCAGCGGACCGCCGGCGATCTGCCAGTGGCCGATGTCGCCGTTGGTCACCGAGACGAGCTTCACGTGATGCCCGAGCTTGGCCCATTTCGCGCCGGTTCCGCCGGCCTTGAATTCGGCATCGTCCGGATGGGCGCCGAACACGATGATCCGCAGCTTGCCGTCGTCCGGCGGCGGATCGGCGGCGCAGGCCGGTGAGCTGAGCGGGCCAGCAATGAACAGCGCGAGGATTGGCACAGCCGCGGACAACCAGCGAAGGGAGAACGTCATGGCGATAGCTCCGGCAAGGTGGGCAAACGGGGAAGGGAGTGTCTGCATTCAAACGGCTGACAGGGCAGGAGTCAATCGAGTCGTTTGGCAGCGGCAGCGCCGCAAACGGCACGGCAAGCTGCCCACACCGCGCAGTCGAGCGAAGCCAGGTAATCTGCCCGAAGAGTGCCTTTCGCGAAAAAATTGTCGCTTGTAGCGGAAGTATTGATTTTGAGCGTTATGCCGCGCCGATAGGTTGTGTCGAGCGACTCGTACGCTCTCGCTGGCGGCCCGCGGTCTACTCCCGGAATTCGCCAGTGAATCCTCCCGCCGGCCAGGCTAGCAAGGATGCGACGCCGGGCCACGGGCGAGATTCTCGACTAGAGCTGAACCAGCCAGGCAGATACCTAAGAGCCGCGGAGACTCTCCGATGAAGATGCGTTGGGCGTGGATATTGCCCGTGCTGTCCGTCCTTGTCTTGTCCGGTGCTCAATCTGCACACGCACAAGGCTATGGCCCCGGCGGGATGCCGCCGGGATACATGCCAGCAGGGTATGCGCCCGCCATGCCGGCTGGCTACATGGCGGGACCGGGACAGCCGGG
>JALORD010000290.1 GCA_025459145.1 Pirellulaceae bacterium
GGCATCTGCACATCGTCCGGCTGCTGCTCGAGCGCGGGGCCGATCCGAATTTGCCAGAGGATGCGGCGCCGCAGGGACGCGCGCTGTATGAAGCCTGCAGTCACAACCATCTGGCGATCGCGGAGCTGCTGCTGGCTCATGGCGCCAATTCAAACGCCGGTGTCGACTCGTGCGAGTGCTGCTTG
Organism: Pirellulaceae bacterium; assembly: GCA_025459145.1. Lineage (GTDB taxonomy): Bacteria > Planctomycetota > Planctomycetia > Pirellulales > Pirellulaceae > CAYLLN01. Next base: position 186 of record JALORD010000290.1, read on the forward strand.
ACAATCGGCCGCATTTACCACGGCGAGCGAGCCGCGCCGCTCGAACAACTTCTGCGAAAGCACGGCGCGTACACGCCCCCCTATCGCCTGTCGGTGGCCGAGCTGAAACAGGCGATTCGCAATGACCACGACGTGACGCGGCACGGCGAGTTCGAGAGCACAGTTCTGGCGAAACAGAATCGCCAACTGCTGGAACTTTACTTGGATTCACGGCGCGGTGCGGCAAGGGGCCTGTACTTCGGCGGCGGAGCGGTCTGGCCGGGTTCGGCGGGCATGCTCCGCCTGCTCCTAAAGCGGGGACTCGATCCGCACCTGCCGGACTGGCTCGGAAAAACGCTGATGCACGCGGCGACGGAGAGAGGCGACCGGTCGCTGGCTGCTCTCTTGCTTCGGACGGGCGCCGACATTAACTCCGTAGAACTTGAGTTTCAGGGAACTCCACTCGCGGCAGCCGTACGCGCTTGGTGCAGCGAGACCGCAGCCGCGCAATTGCCCCACCGCCATCAAATGGTGTACTTTCTGCTCGAGCGCGGCGCCGTGCCGAACCTGCCGGAAGACAAACCCTGGGCGACGCCGCTGGCCTGGGCCACACGTAGCGGCTGCCGCGAAGCGATCGAACTGCTGAAACAGTACGGCGCGGCCTGAGGCTGCACTTCCGGCGACGCCGACGGAGAGCCTCGCGCCCCTCGGTCGCGAATCGCCCGGAAGCGGCATAAAGAATTCCAGATGCGGACTCGCGCGCTGCGAGTTATGTTGATGTCTGGTGCGGATCAGCACGCATTGACTGGCAGCGGGGAGAGAAGTTCGTGGCAGAAGTCGGCCCAGCAGAACTCGGCGCAGCGAATGCGGGCCCAGCAACGGCGGGCGCCGCAAACGCAGGCACCGCAATCGTAAGCAGCGTTGCCAAACGGGTCATCGCCAACGTCGAGCGGGCGATTGTCGGCAAGCGGCCGCAGCTTATCCTCGCCCTCGTCGGCTGGCTGTGCGAAGGGCACCTGCTGCTCGAAGACGTTCCCGGCGTCGCCAAGACGATGCTCGCGCGGGCTCTAGCCCGCTCGGTCGGCTGTGCGTTCAAACGGATCCAGTGCACGCCCGATCTCTTGCCCACGGATGTCACCGGGGCTTCGATCTTCAACCAGAAGACCGTCGAATTCGAATTCCGCCCCGGGCCGATCTTTGCCCAGGTCGTCCTGGCCGACGAAATCAATCGCGCCACGCCCCGCACCCAGGCCGCGCTCCTGGAGGCCATGGCCGAAAGCCGGGTGACGGTCGACGGCGTCACGCATCGGCTCGGTCCGCCGTTTCTGGTGATTGCGACGCAGAACCCCGTCGATCACGAAGGGACGTTTCCGCTTCCCGAAGCGCAGCTTGACCGGTTCCTGATGCGGTTCAGCCTCGGCTATCCGACGCTCGAAGAAGAGCTGCGAATGCTCGAGATGCTGCAGCGGTCGCACCCGATCGATGCGCTGGAGCCGGTCGTCAGCGTCGACGAGCTGATCGCCTGCCAGCGGGCCGTTCGCGAGGTCTATGTCGACGACAAGGTGCGGCGCTACCTGATGCAGATCGTGCACGATACGCGGGCCCACGAAGATGTGAACCTCGGCGGCAGCCCGCGGGCCTCGATCGCCTTGTTTCGGGCGTCGCAGGCGATGGCCGCCCTCCGCGGGCGAAACTACGTCTTGCCCGACGACATCAAACGCGTGACCGGCCCGGTCCTTAACCACCGGATCATTCTCCGCCCCGAAAGCCGGCTGCGGAAAGTCACGGCCGCCGGGGTCGTCGACGAGATCGTTTCGGAGATTGCCATTCCCACCCTCGAAGAACGGGCCGCTTCGTAGAAATGTCTCACGCGAGCGCCGACAAAGACCGACACCGCCGAGCCCGCCACGAGCTCGTCGAGCTTCTCCGCCGCCGCGGCATCCGCGACGAGCGCGTCCTGGCGGCCATCGAGCGCGTCCCGCGCGAGAAGTTCGTCCCGCCGGAACTGGCGGACGAAGCGTATGTCGACACGGCCTTGCCGATCGACTGTAACCAGACCATCAGCCAGCCGACGATCGTCGCGATGATGACCGAGGCGTTGGAGCTGCCCGAGTAGCCTGGCAGTCCCGGTCGCCGGGCTGAACCACCGATTAGGATAGAACGGTTAATAACTTCCCGGCTTTCCCCACAATGACCAATCGGCAAGCACTAAATCACAAACAATGACCACGTCCCAAGGTTCGAATGATCGTAGACGGTGTCCGAGAGGCCGCTGCGAAAGCGCCGAACCTGCCGCCAATCGCTCGGTTTAGAACATTTGTGTTTGGTCCTTCGGATTTGTTTTGGTTTTGGTGCTTGGGTTTTGGTGCTTCATCCCGTGGGATGAAGCAAATTTCCGTTTGACCCTTACGGCTTCAGCACGATCTTGCCGCCGAGCGTCCCCGCCTTCTGCAGCGTGTTCTCTTCTTGCAGGGCGTGCGAATCGGCCGCAGCCGAAAGCGGCAGGACCTTGCTGATATTGGCCTTGAGCTTGCCCGCCGCAAACCAGCGGTTCATATCGTCGGCACAAGCTCGCAGCTCGCCGGCAGACGCTTTGAACATCACAAAGCCCCGCAGCGAACATCCCTTCACATAGAACGGACCGACGGGAAACGGCGGCCGCGCATCGCGTCCCGCCATCAGGATGATCCGCCCTCGCTCGGCCAGGTACGACACAATCTTGTCGAAGTCGGGTTCACGCACCGTCTCCCAATAGACGTTCACGCCGCTCGGCGCAAAAGACTTCACCGCCGCGGCAATGTCGTCGGTCTTGTAATTGATCGCCGCATCCGCACCGAGCTTCGAGAGTGCTGCGACCTTTTCGGCGCTCCCGGCTGTCGCGATCACTCGCGCTCCGAGGATCTTGGCCATCTGCACCACCATCGAGCCGACGCCGCCGGTGCCGCCGTTCACAAAGATCGTTTCGCCGGCCTGAAGCTGCGCCTCGCGCACCAGTCCCAGATGCGCCGTCACGCCGACCAGCGCAGAGGCGGCGGCATCTTCGTCGCTGGTGCCGGCCGGCGTGGGATAGAGCCACTCTTCCTCGACAGCGGCGTATTCGGCAAAGGTCCCTTGCCGGCCGAGCAGGCCCTGGTTCGTTCCCCAGACCCGATCGCCCACCTTATAGCGCGTTACGTCGGGGCCGACTGCCTCGACCGTGCCGGCCAGATCGCAGCCGATGATGAATGGTTTGGGCAATTCCCAGTAATTCGCCCCATTGCGCAGATAGGTATCGATCGGGTTGACCGCCACGGCGCCGACCTTCACCAACACTTGCCGGCCGGTGGCTGTTGGCTGGGGGAGGTCGCCGTACTTGATGCAGGAGCGGGCTTCGCCGGTCGTTTCGATGTAGGCAGCTTTCATGGCAGCGACGAAAAGTGAGAGTTGCGGCGTGCCCGCGCGGGGGCCGTGTAACGGATCAAGCGGCCGTCATTTTAGAGGCGACCTGAGTGCTTGGGGACCGCCCGTCCTGCCGCTCGCCGCGGGGCAGCGGGCCACGCGGGATAACGCCAGAATTCGCCGCGGGGAAACTTGGCGCTTGACAATCCGCATCCCACAACGCAAACTTTGCCAAAACAGGAATAACAGGTACCTATTTCACTGGATTCCCGTGCGGCTCGCCCTTCACACCGATTACGCCCTCCGAACCCTCATTTTCCTGGCCGGCAGGCCGGCGCGGGCGAGCGTCGCGCAGGTCGCCGAATTCTTTCGGATCTCCAAAGACCACGTGGCCAAGGTGGTCCAGTCCCTTGTCCGCTTCGGCTACGTCCGCAGTATCCGCGGACAAGGCGGCGGGATTGAACTTGTCAAACAACCCGACGAAATCCGCGTCGGGCAGGTCATTCTCGACTTCGAGGGAAATATGCACCTGCTCGAGTGCGTCGCGATCGACAACATCTGCGTGATCCAACCCGGCTGTCGACTGAAGGGGGTGCTCGCGCAGGCCGAAAAAATCCAGCTCGACTACCTGCAAAGCGTGCGGCTCTCGGATGTCGTCCGCCCCGGAGGACAGTTACTCGAAATTACAACCGCCAGCAGTGGCGCAAAGCATTGATTGTTCCTCAGCCATCCAACCTGGCCGGCCCCGCGCACGGCCCAGGTGTGGCTCAGACAGCAGCCGGCGAAACGTTCGCCGGCAGGCGCGTGAAGCGCAAGACCGAAGTCTCATTTCAAGCAGGAGAAACGTGATGACAGGCGGTAAATCATCGTGGTTCGCCGGACTGGCCGGTGTGGTGCTGGCCGGCCTGGGCTGCCTCAGCCTGGGGTTTGTCGAGAGTAGCTGGGCGCAGGAAAAACCGGCGGCCGATCCGGCTGTGGCCCGGGCCCGCAAGCAAGTCCAGATGCTCGACGATCTGTACAAGACGGCGATTGTGCTGATCACCGAGCACTACGTGAAGGAAGACTCCGACCTGGCAGCCGGCTCGGCGTTTCAGGCCCTGTTCAAGGCGATGAAGGACAAGGGATATCACGAAGTCCGCTTGCTCGACGCCACGGGCGAACCGTACGAAGAGAAGAACAAGCCGCAGGACGATTTCGAGAAAGCGGCCATCAAAGCGCTCAAGGCCGGCAAAGCGAATTACGAGGAGATCGTGACGGAGGATGGCGCGAAATACCTCCGCATCGCCACGCCGATTCCCGTGGTGATGAAGAAATGCACCCTCTGCCACGACAATTACAACGCTGCCAAGCCGGGCGAGGCCATCGGCGCGCTCGGCTACAAGCTGAAGATCGAATAGCTCCGCCACTTTCGTGCGGGCCGGCTGGCGCCTCGGACAAGGCGCTCGCCGGCCGGAGAACGGGCGAGCGGTTGCGGGCGACCCGCAAGTCGTGGGCCAGCAAGTGGTGCGGTTACCGCACCACCTTCGCGTCGACCAGATCGTACACCGACCAGGTGTTGCCATCGGGCCCCTGATAGGGCTTGACCACCAGTTTCCCCTCGACCTTGATCGCGTCGAGCTGATACTTCGTCGTCTCGCCGGGGGCGAGATAGACCATCGCCAGATGGTCGGCCTGTCCTCCCGCGCCGAATTTGCACTCGGTGTTCTTCAGCAGGACGAATTCCTTCACTTTGTTTCCTGTTGCCCCGGCATGGATGTAGCCCAGGATGCTGACTTTCTGTCCGTCGAGTTCCTTCACCCGGTCGTTCAAGAGGAAGGGCCGGTAGACCATGTCCGCCGCCATCCCCAGATTTAAATCGTCGAAGCTGATCCGCTCGGCTTCCCCGGGACGACGCGGTGTGCGGTCGGCTGGCGGACGCGTCGGCGGCTTGGGCGCGGCCGGTTCCGCAGTCGCTTCACTCGCCGTCGCACGGCTGCTGTCCAGTTCGACGCTGCCCACTTCACTGCCGCCCGATTTGCTGGGCAAATCACCGGCCGACTCGCTGGCGGGTTCCGCAGGCTGGCTATCTTCTGCCGGCTGCGCTAGGCCGCCGGCCGCGGTTGTCGGCTCTTCGTAAGCAGCCGGGGCAATGTCGTTCGCCACAGGCGCAGCGCCGCTGTCATTCGGCACGCCCGTCGGCAGTTCACACTCCGCACTGCCAAGGCCGGTCTGGTCGAGCGCGACTTCTGCCTGACGCGTTGAATCCTCGCCCGTTCGCTCGGCGACTGGCGAGGCGTCGCAGCCGGCGCTCGTCAGCCACACCAACGTCAGGCATACAATCGCCACCCCGGCGACTCCTGGCGCCAGTACTCCAGTCCCGCGTGCCGATTGCAAATCGTTCTTCATGCCAACCTCCCGTCATTAATCCGCCTCGGCCGCTGCATGCGCCCCGGCCGGCGACACGTCGGCGAGCGCTCCGCGCTCGACCTTCGTTCCTTTCACATGATACAGCGACCAGGTCTTCCCGTTGGGCCCGGTCCACGGCCGGACCGAAAACGTCCCCTCGATCGTCACCGGCTCCGTCGTAAAACTTGTTCGCAAATCCTGCGGCAGATCGACCTCGATCACGTGGTGCGCCTGCCCCCCGACGCCGAACGGACACTCCCGCTCGCGCAGCAGCGGAAAGTTGCGGACGTTCTCTTTCTGAAAAATCGCCCCGCACATAAACCCTGTAATCCGAATCGGCTTTCCCACGAGCTCCGCGACGCTCGTCTTCATCATCCACGGCTGATACACGCTATCAGGCTCCATGCCCAGATCGAGTTCTTCCCAAGTCACGGTCCGCAAACCGGCCGTGTCGGGAAGCTCGGTTGCCGCGGGCTGCTCGTTCGCCGGCTGCGGGGCAACGTCGGCCGACCGGGAACTCGGCGTCCGCGACCCACATCCGCCTGCAGCCATGGCGACGGCGAGACCGACCGCGCACCAGCAAGCTGGCTGCTTGGATCGCGATGTGCCAGGCACGGAATGCACGCCGTCACTTGCCCTCGGGTTGACATGGACTTGCGTGCTAATAAAGCGTCGCGGGCGAGGGGCGCAACAACCCTGGATCAGTCGTTTGATTGCAATTATGCACCTGTGGGTGTAGGATTGTGCCGCCCGCTCGGACGCAGGATTTTCCAGCAACGAGATGTTCCGACGAGTTGTTCGGTCCGGCGAGGTCCACCCATCGTCAACCGACTTCGCCAAAGGCCCCGCCATGTTGCCCAAGACGGCCGAGTACGCACTCCGGACCGTGGCCTGCCTGGCCCGCGACCCTGAGCAGCCGCAGTCGGCCGATGCCGTGGCAACGCAGACCAAGGTTCCCCGGCGGTACTTGCACAAGGTATTGCAGAGCCTCGTCCGCGGAGAACTGGTTCAATCCCGGCCGGGCCCGGGAGGCGGCTACGCGCTGGCCCGTTCTCCCGAGGCGATCACGATTCTCGATGTGGTCAACGTCGTGGCGCCGCTCGAGCGGATTCGGCATTGCCCGCTGGGGCTTCCCTCGCACACCCACCTCTGCCCGCTGCACCAGGAATTAGACCAAGCCTATGCGGCGACCGAAGCGGCGCTCGCCCGCGTGACGATTGGCGAGCTGCTCCGTTCGACCAGTCCGATCATCCCCCTTTGCGACTTTGCTCCAGCCTGAGTTTCCCACCGCCAGCCGCCCGCCTCGCACACTCGCCTCCCAGTCTCCGCCCGACTCTCCCACCTGCAATCTCGCCCTACTCTCCAGGAGCCCGCCCATGAAGGGACGACCACGATTCCTGCCCGTCCTGCAGCCGCTTGTTGCCACGCTCCTTGCCGCCGCGGCTGGCGCGCTATGGTTGTCCGCCGCGCTCGGCGTCGAGCCGACGACCGCGCCGCCGCCAACCGCCCAGCCGCCTGCCGGAGAGACAGCTGAGACAACTGCCCCGGAGCCAGGACAGGTCGTCGCGGCCCGCGAGCGGGCCAAAACGATGCACGACATTTACGCGGCGAGCCTCGAAACCATGCACGAACACTATTTTCACGGCGATCGAGCGATTGTGCCGGCGCGGGCACTGGAGGATGTGTTCGCCGAGATCAAGCGACAGTCGCAAACGGAGGCCCGCTGGATCGCGGTGAACCTGCGGGCGATGAGCATCAACCACGAGCCGAAGACCGATTTCGAGAAGCGGGCCGCCCGCGAAATCGCCGCCGGCCAGGCTGCCGTCGAAGCGGTCGAAGCGGGCTTCTATCGCCGGGCCGGCGCGATTCCGCTCTCCGCTGGCTGCGTGAGCTGCCATGCGGGACTCTTTAAGGAGCCGACGAAGACGCCCAAATTCGCCGGCCTCGTGATCAGCGTTCCGCTGGGCGAGCAGTCCGGTGATTCGCCGGACGCGGGTACGAAACGAGGTGAGTAGTTTTGCCTGCCCCCCGCCGCGATGTTTCCCGCTGTCTCTGCCCGCTCACTTGCTGGATGCCATCTCATGCTCAACCTGCGAATGACTGCGATGACGCTGACCCTCGTCGTGACGGCGTGCCCACTGGCCCCCTGCGCGGAGCCGCCCCCCGCCGCAGATAGCGCAGCCCCGTCGGCCCCGTCCCGCGCCGCACGTCGTCCCTCGGTCGACGAAGCCCGTCGGCAGGCGGAACTCCTGCACCAGGCGATGCATGCCACGCTTCAGGTGGTTCATCACGAGTACTACCGTGAGGATGAGGGGCTGGCAATTCCCGCGGCGACGCTGAAGGAAGTGTTCGCCGAGCTCGCACAAAAGGAGCAGGTGCAGCTGCGGTGGCTGGCCGTCGAGGGGCAGGCGATGAATACCGACCATCGGGCCAGCAGTCCATTCGAGACCGAGGCGGTCCAGGCCCTCAAGTCGGGACGCGATGCGCTGGAACGCGTCGAGGGAAAGCTCTACCGCCGCGCCGCCCCGATCACCCTCACCAGCCACTGCCTGAAATGCCACGTCCCCGACCGCAAGTCGACGCGCGACCACACGGCCGGCCTGATCGTCACGATCCCGCTAGCCGACAAATAGAACCCGATTCACGCTGAACCATCGAGTGCCGCGCCGGCACCGCGCGGGCGTGCCAGCGATTCAGGAATTGGCCAGTTTCCCTTGAACGAGGCTCGAGGCGGAGAGAAAATGCGCGCCTGCACCCAAGCCGCCGCTCCGGTCGGTTGCACGTCGCATGTTGCTGGACGTTGGGTGAATTCCATCGTTCGTCGCTGGTCAGGGGATGCTGCATGGCCAAGAAGAAAGCGGCGCCGAAAAAGAAGTCAACCGCCGTTCAGGCCTCGTTGCCGGTCTTTCGGTATTATCGCGACCCGTTCGGCACCGGAGCATTTGAGCCGTGCGACGACCCTTGTGATTGCTGCGGCCGTGCCCGCGGTTATCGCTATCAAGGGTTTCTATACGCGGAAGAGGAGATCGAGACGATTTGCCCCTGGTGCGTCGCCGACGGATCGGCGGCTCGCAAGTTCGATGGCATCTTTGTGGACGACGAGGGCCTGTCCCGCTGCCGGCCGAGAGCCATTGCCGAATTGACGAAGCGCACACCGGAATTCTTCGCGTTTCAGGGAGCGAAGTGGCTCGTGCATTGCGGCGAACCGGCCGTCTATCTGACGCCTGCGGGATACGCCGAGTTGAAGCGATATGGCGAGGAGACGCTGCAGTCCGTCAAGGACAATCTGCCGATCGACATGAGCGAAAAGCAAAAACAGGGATTCCTGCGTTCCCTGCGCCGGGACGGGAGCTGTGTGGCACACGTGTTTGAGTGTTTGCACTGCCAGAAAGTCATCGCCTACGGCGAATGCGACTGAGGTCCCTCATCCGCCCGGAGACACTCCGCCCCCACCGAACCAACCATCGGCCACTTGCCGCGCTCACATCCAGAGCTGGGCGACCAAGCCGGAGCGGCCCATGCGCCGCTCCGAAATTGATTCCTATTCGTCCGGGGCTCTTTTCGCCCGCTACTTCCGATAATCCCCCACCAGCGGCACCTTTTTGTGCACGTCGGGGCCGAAGTAGCGGAGGCCCACCAGCGGCTCGCTGCCCGTGTTTTCGACTTCGACGCCGGCGGTGGCCGCTTCGTGCGAAATGAACACTTCGTCCTCGGTCTCTTGGCCGAAGCGGATCATCGCCGGGGTCTGCAGCGGGAGCTTGCCGATGCGGCCCTTGCCCTGCACGGTGATCCAGCCGCTCGCGCCGGGATCCTTGAGCGTGCACTTGGCGCCCGGTTCGAGCGTCAATTCCTTGGCGCTGAAAAGCTGCTCGCCATCGACGTGGCCGTAGACGACCCACTTGTCGGTGCAGCCATCGCCGCTCGCCTTCTTGTCGACGATCGGCTCCAGGTAGTTGCTCTCTTTAAAGTGCGTGTCGACGTTCTTCTCCCAGTCGAGCTGGCCGATGATGAAGTCGAGATCCTGGTGCTTCTCGGGAGGCATGTCTTTGACGAGCAGCGACCACGGCACATACCGCCCCTCGACGATGTTCTGAAACATGCCGAACACGTCGCTCCCCCACTGCGGCTC
>JALORD010000291.1 GCA_025459145.1 Pirellulaceae bacterium
CGTGAGAAGCGTTTTCACCAGTTCCAGATTGGGCTCGATCTTCTCGAGCAGCTCGGGTTTCTCCATGATTTCGGCGATTCCCCGGCGGCGAACCAGCTCTTTCTGCATCACCTCTTTCGACTGGTGGGGAAACAGCTCGTTGACGGCGTCGACCCACTCGGGGACCGTCAGCTGCGAAGGGCCAAGTCCTCCCGCGCGATCCGACGACTGTCGTCCGCCGCGACCCGGCTTTCCGCTTGCCGGATCTGCGCCGGGCTCGAACAGAAAGCCGACGAGTTGTTCGATCCGCTCGGCCTCGGCCTGACCGGCGCACGAGATGCCGTGGGCCTCGGCCGATTTGCCGAGGACCAGCCGCCAGCGAGCGAGCGTATGCGGATCTGCCATTTGCAGCTACCTCGAGGTTTACAGAGGCCAGTCCTGGAGCACGGCGGCGGTCGCCGCATCCAGACGGGCGACGAGTGCCGTCGCCGCCAGGTTGCCGACGGTGCGCAGCTCCGCGGCTGTCGCCAGGCCGTAGCGAACCGCTACGCACTCCGCCAGCGAGTTGCGGTGCGACGGCGAGAGCCGCTCGATCGCCGCCCGCATCCGCGGCAGCATCACGAGAAACGAATCCCAGTCGGCAGCCTGTAGCAGTTCGTCGACCGCGGCGACGAGCGCGTCGGCGCCCAGCATGATCGAGGTATGCGAAACGGCGAGCATCCCGTCGAGCAGGTCGCCGGCCGTGATCATGAGGTCAGGGGCCGCCCGGGCGAGTCCCGACAGCTCCGCCGCCAGCGTCTCGGCGGGGAGCTCGCGAATCTCGCACAAGAGCCCCAGGAATGCCCCGCGCAGGAAGGGAACGGGCGAATCCTCGGCGGCCCGGCGGGTCGCATCGGCGAACAGCGCGCGGTCGAACCGGTCGGGCGCGGCTCGCTGCAGGATGTCGGCGACGCTGACGAGCCCGTCGACAACTCCTTTCTGCTCTTCGTCGGGAACCGCCGCCGAGCCCGGCAGCGCGAAACAGGCCCGATCGTAGCACCGCACCAGCAGCGCCTCGATCGTCGCCCGCTGCGTCCCCTGAAACGCGGCGTACCGATCGAGCACGGCCAAATGCCGCAGCGCCGCGGCCAGCGAGGGAAATGCCGGGTCATGGTCGATCGCCTGGCCGGCTGCATCTTGCGCGATCGGCACCAGGTCGGGCAGATCCATGTCGACCGCCCGCACCAGCCGCTCGCACGTGTCGCCGGCACTGGCGCTGGCCGCCGCGATCGCCTCCCGCAGGCGGTTGAGCGCGGCCGACTCCACCCGGTCGCCGTACAGGTTCTGCTCGATCAGGGCGGGCTCAGTCTGCGGCGTCCACTTGAGCTGCCAGTCTTCGCGAAAGATCGTCCCGGCGAAGTCGCCTCCCGTCGATGCCAGGGCGGCAAACGGAATCTCGAGAAACACGAGCCGATGCAGCAGGGCCGATCGCCGGGCCGCCAGCGGCTCCCGTTTGTCGAGCCGGACCGATAGCTTCTTCTCTTTTCCCAGAACTTCGCCCAAGTCGAGCTCGCTGATTTCGCTGTAAAAGTCGCTCACGATCGGCAGCCGGCCGAGCTTCGGCGTCACCTTGCCGATCTTGGTGCCGATGCTCGCGGCATCGATGGCCGCCCGGAGCTTGAGTCCTTCGTCGCTGGGGTCTCCTTTGCAGCAGCAAGTGATCAGGGCGTCGTCGATATCGTCGAGCGTCGTGTGGCTGCGGCCGCGCAGTTGGGCGAGCATGCCGGCGTGGTGCGTGATGGCAATGGCGTCGGCGGTGGAAAGCGGCTCGCCCCCTTTCCGCATCTGGCGCAAAACGGCGATCGCGTGCTCGAGGGCAATGTCGCCGGCCCGGCCCGCCGCGGTCAACTCGTAACACGACTGATAGAACTGCGGGGCCCGATTCCCCGCCCCATAGCCGGCCATTTCCGACACGCGGAAATATGAATACGGCACGACCGTCGAGTACACCGTCCCTTCGGGCGGTGTCGGCGGCGGTTCCGCGTCATTGCGATCCAGGAACAGGTGAAACCCGCCGCACACGACCGCCGCCTCGTCCGGTTTGATTTTCCGCTGGGCCAGCGTTTCGCGTATTACCTTCAGGAAGTGCCGCTCCCGCGGGAGCGTGCCGAGGGCCGCTTCGGTCGAGCGATTGGACGTCCGCCGTACGGCGCAGCAGAACGTCGCCAACTCGCGGCGGAACGCCTCGTGGTCCGTGCCGTGGGGATTCTCAAACAGCGTGTCCCAGGCCTCGTTCCACGACTTGAATCCGCCCGCGGCCGCGAGCTGTTGATAAAAGCCGCTCGTCGTGACGAGCGCGTCGTCGTCGAGCGCGGGAGGCGGCGGCTTCGCGGCATCCCCAGCGCGCTCGACCAGGGCGTAGTGCGGCAAATCGATGAACACCACCTCCGCCCCCAGCGCCGCGGCTGATTTCATCGCCACGTACTCGGGCGAATAAGCCGTCAGCGGGTACCAGGCGGCCATGCGCGCGGGAATCTCGGGCGCGGGACTGAGCACTCCGTTGAGCCCCAGCACGTTGTCGTCGTCGCGGTACGACGTGTAGATCGCCACCGGCGGCTCGGTCTTCGCGTCGACCACGTGCCGGGCGACTTCGTTCGCTTCATACGGCCCTTCGATAAAGATCAGCTTCGGCCGGCGGCTGGCCAGCGCACTGGCCAAATGCCGCGCGACGGTCGGCGAATGGTGCCGCACGCCGAACCAGTACAGCGGCTCGGCCAGCACGGCCTCGACCTGCCGGGCGATCTCGGCTGAATCGAGTTCAGCGAGATCAAACCCGTCAGCCGGCGTAGATTGCGTTCGCTTCATGGCGAGTGGCGGCTTGCTAGCGCTCAAAGTTGTTCGACCAGGGCGTCGTGAAATTCCTTCCAGGCTTTTTCTTTCACGCCTCGCTTCTTGGCCACCAGCGTCGCGTACTCCTTGAGCGAGTCGCGGTCCTCCTGATCCTCTTTGACGACGACGCCGACCATGTTCCGGGCGATATCGGCCGGCCCCACTTCGCCCCCGCCAAAGAACCGGGCATGCAGCGCCGAATCGAGCGCCACGCCGATCGCCTCGGCGGTCGACAGCGTCGTCGTCGGCTTCTTGAGGCTCACGCCGTCGGACGATTTGCCGTTGCGAATTTCGCGAAACACGGTGGCCAAGAGCTCGATCACGCTCGGCGTCAACTTGGCCGGCAGATTGTACCGCTCGAGCAACTCCCGCGACCGCTCCTGGACGATCTTCACCTCGGTCTTCTGGTCGCCGACGATCGGAATATAGATGTAGTTGAAGCGGCGCTTGAGTGCGGCGGAGAGTTCGTTGACCCCTTGATCGCGAGTGTTCGCCGTGGCGATCACATTGAATCCCGGCCGGGCCCACACCATGTTGCTGTCGGGCAGCTCGGGGACGGCGATCGCCTTGTCCGACAGGATCGAGACGAGGGCGTCCTGCACGTCGGGCACACAGCGGGTCAGCTCCTCAAACCGCAAGAGCCCGCCGCTTCGCATCGCGACCATCGTGGGCGAGGGGATCAAGTTCGCCGGCCGCGGTCCTTCAGCAATCACCCGGGCGATGTTCCACGAATACTTGATATGCTCCTCGGTCGTCCCGGCTGTCCCTTGGATCGTCAGCGTCGAAGTGCCGGAGATCGCCGCCGCCAGATGCTCGGAAAGCCAGCTTTTGCCGGTCCCCGGTTCGCCGATCAAGAGGAGCGCCCGCTCGGAGGCCAGCGTGACGATCGCCCGCTCGACGATGCCATCGTCGCCAAAGAACTTGCGGGTGATCGGCACTTCGACCGCCTTGCCGTCGATCTTGGCCTTGAGCGTCTTGCCGCCGACGACATAGGCCAGCACCGACCGGGGGGACAGCCGCCAGTTGGCGGGCGGCGTTTCGGCGTCGTTCTGCGCCAGGGCCAGTAGCTGCTGGGCATAGCGGACCTCGGCCGGTTCGCGGAGCACTTCCTCGGCCGGAGGCGAAACAGCCGGCGGAGAAGCAGCAGGGGGCGGAGAGTCGGACTTCTTGGCCATCGGGGCTTTTCCAAGTGGAGTGTTTTCAAGCGGAAATCAGGTAAACGACATCGCCTTGAGCAGGGCGGCCTTGTTGATGTTCTCGGGAGAGATCGTCAGATAGTCGGGCGCAGGACGAAACGCAGATAGCACCTGCAGCACCAGCCGGCAGCGTTCGTAGTGCAACAGTCCGAAGAGCGGCGGGCAATTCTTCTTCAGCTTTCGCAGCTCGTCGAGATTCTTGCGCAGCGTTTTGCCTTCCGCCGGCAAGCCGACGACCGCTGCCAAGCGTAATGGTCCCGCGACGATCGGATAAACCGTTTGCCCGGGGGCGTCCCCTTTCTCGGGCTCTTCGATTTTGTAGTCGCCGAGGACCACTTCTTCCTGCAGCTCGGTATCGAGTTCCAGCGGGCTCGGCACATGTTGTCGCAGACGCTCGAGGGCGGGTTCCGGCGACCAGTCGAGGAATTGGTCCCACTTGTCGAACGCCCTTCCCAGCACCACCGTGCTATCGTCCGTCAGCGACAGCCGCCCTCCCGTTTCTTCGACGACAACGCTGGCCCGCTCGATCACGACCGACTTGCGGTCGAGAAACAGGAACGGGGCAAACTTCTGTTTCTGCGGCAAGTGCAGAAACCCCTCGGGGGGCACTTCCAGCCCCGGTTTGATCGGAAACACGCACGACCAGCTTAGCGACTGCCCGGCCTGGACCGGAGCTGACCCGCTCAGGACGCGAAAGCGAAATTCAAACGCCACGAACGCTCCCGCGGCGACCCGCTTGGCCGCCCCCAGGCAAACCACTTCGACTTTCTTCAGCGGCTGTGCGGTCGGCGACCAGGTGAGCCGATCAAATTCCTGCTCATTCCCCGTCTCCAGCGCGTGCGCAAGGCCGCGGCTGAGGAGCCACGACCGGCCCAGAAAGAACGTGAGCCGCTTACGCGAAAACGATGCATCCTGCGCCTTGAAGCGGCCCAGCTCCTCGGCTGCCGTGCGGAGCGCCGAACCCAGCCGCAACAGGCGGTAGCGGGCCGCTTCCTGCATCGCGGCCGAGAGCGTCTGGCGTGTGGCGTCCGACGCGGTGGTCAGCCCCGCCAGCATTAGTTCCTCGACCGCGGCGCTTAATTGGCCCAGCACAGCCGTCAGCTTCGGTCGATCGGTCGCGGGAGGGAGCATCGTGGTTCAGTCCTCCTCCGCGGCGGCAGCTTCACGGGCCGCTTCTGCGTCAGCGGCGCTCGCGTCCGCCGCCAGCAAGCTGGCCGCGACTTCGACCGTCAGCATTCGATCGAAGAGCCGCACGGCTGTCATCGCGCGGAGCAGCGCCGCGGCCGCCCCGTGGTCGCCGGCCTGAGTCAATTCGATGGCCGCACCGAGCCGCTCGGCCAGGTGTCCGGCTCCCGCGTCCCGAAATTCATCGCGCAGAGCGGCCAGCTTCGCCAGATCGCGCGGCCCCGCCGACCGCAGCCCGCGGATGGTGAGATCCTCGAATGCGGCATGCAGCCGATCGAGGGCGTCGCGCAGCTCGGCGATTTCGTCCATGCCCGCCGCCTCACATCGCGTAAAAGTCTTCGGGAATCGTCTCGGTTGGACGCCAATCGATCTCGCCCGCTTGGACCCCTCGATACTTCAGCAGCGAATCGCTGACGTAGTTCTGGACCGTCTTGTTCCACCGCGGATTTTTCGTCTTGGCGGCGAGCAGCCACCGATCGGCCATCGCCACATCGAGCACTCCGGCCCGCGCCAGGCCGATGATGAGCACCAGCAGGTGCTTGCATGGCTCATTGGCGAGCCCCATGCATTTGGTCACGTCGGGCGTGGCGCACGAGTAGGTACCGTCCTCCGTCAGGACGCACGAGTACACGATATCGTCGCGCTTCTGGCTCCGCACGATGCCGCGGACCATCGTCGGCTCGATCTCGTAGAACAACTGGTGTCGCTCTTGCTGGAGCATGTCGAGCGTCCGCTTCATCCGTTTGCCGTCGATGATCGAATGCAGCCGAGTCATCAGGCCGTTGATGTCGTGGGCCGCGGCCCGCGCCCCTTTTCCCGACAGCCGTGGATCGGTCCCTCGGCCGAACCAGGCCATGTCGCCCGGGGGCACAAAACCGGCGGGCCACCGGGTCTTGTGGTCGAACGCGCAGCGGGCGAGTAAGGTGCCGGCGAGCGAAGCGCCGGTGAGGTCGGCGCCCAGAATCGCCGCCTGGGTCAAATTGGCGCTGTCCAGGTTGGCTCCGATAAACTTCGTCCCCAGGAAGCTGCCGTCCGCCAGGTTGGCTCGGGCGAGCTTGGCCCCCGAAAAATCGGCCTTATCGAACGAGCCGTCGTTCAGTTTGGCGCCGGTCAGATCGGCTCCTGTAAACAACGCGCGGTCCAGCACGCCGGAAATTCGCGCCTGGACGAGCGTCGCCCCCGCCAGCGAGGTCTTGCTCGCGTGAACGTCCAGCAACTTGATGCCCGTCAAATCGCAGCCCGCGAGATCCGCGCCGACGAGCGAAATGTCCGAACGCTCCGCGGTTGTCAGCCGGTTCCACTTTTTAACGCCGGCCCGGTTTCCCTCCGCATCGCCGGGG
>JALORD010000292.1 GCA_025459145.1 Pirellulaceae bacterium
GAATCGCTCGTCGGCTGGCAGCATACCCACCCCGGCTTCGGCGTGTTCCTGTCGGGCTACGACCTCTTTATCCACAAAAACTTCTTCGCCGAGCCGTGGCAGGTCGCCCTGGTTGTCGATCCGCGGCGGCAGGAACTGGGCTTTTTCCACTGGCGCGGCGGCGAGATTCGAGACTGCGGGTTTGTGTGTGCGGAGGAGCTCTAGTCCAAAGTTCAACGTGGAAGGTTCAAGGTTGGGGTTGGTCAGCGTTGGACTTTGGACTCGAAGTAACTTTGAACATTGAACTTGGAACTTTGAACTGCAAACGTAGAAACACCATGTCGAATGAAGTCTTGTATATCGACGATTCCGACCGCTACTCGCGCTTGCGCCTCATCGGCTGGTGGGATCAGGAGAAGATCGCCGCGGCGAAGGTGCTCGTCGTCGGGGCGGGGGCGATCGGCAACGAGGTGCTCAAGAACCTCGCGCTCCTCGGGATCGGCCACATCTGGGTGATCGATCTCGACGAGATCGAGGACAGCAATCTCACCCGGTCGGTTCTCTTTCGCCACGAAGACTGCGGCAAGAGCAAGGCGATTGCCGCGGCGGAGGAAGTGCGCGATATCAATCCCGACGTAAAGATCACGCCGATCCACGGCAACGTGATCACCGACCTGGGCCTCGGGCTCTTTCGCGAGATGGACGTCGTGATCGGGGCGCTCGACAACCGCGAGGCGCGGCTGTGGGTCAATCGCTCGTGCTGGAAGGTGACGCGCCCCTGGATCGACGGCGGGATTCAGGAGATCAGCGGCGTCGCCAAGGTGTTCGTCCCCCCCGGGGGCGCCTGCTACGAATGTGCGATGACCGAGAACGACTATCGGCTGATCAACCTGCGCTATAGCTGCCCGCTCCTCAAGCGCGAGGACCTGATGGCGGGGAAGGTGCCGACCGCCCCGACGATCGCCAGCATGATCGGCGGCCTGCAGGTGCAGGAAGCACTCAAGCTGATTCACGGCCTGCCGGTCGACGAGGGGCAGGCGCTCGTCTGGAACGGCCAGGCGAACAATTTCTATAAGACGGCCTACCAGCGGAAAGAAGACTGCCTGAGCCACGATACGTACGACGAGCCCGTGGAGCTTGCGCTGAAGGCTGCCGAGGCGACAGCCGACGACCTGTTCGCTGCGGCGGCGCCGCATCTGGGCGGGCAGACGAAGCTGACGCTCGGCCTCGACCGGGACCTCGTCGTCTCGCTCGACTGCGCCTGCGGCAGCAAGAAGTCGGTCTTGAAGCCCCAGCAGTTGGTGGGGGCAGGCGAAGCTGTATGCGAAAAGTGCGGCCAGGTGGCCAAGCCCGATCTCGAACACTCGATCGACGCGGGGACGCCGCTGGCGAAGGAAAAACTCAGCACGCTCGGCATTCCGCCCTACGACATCGTGCGGGTGGCGAGCGACGTCGAGGAGAAAGTGTTTTTGCTGGCGGGGGATCGGGAAGCAATACTGAAGTAGCGCTTAGCCGGAAGCAAACTTGCTTCCGGAGTCCGGCATCCAACGGGACCAGGTTTGGTCCCGGCTAACGGCAGGGACCGCGACCACTGGTCGCGGCTTTGTGTACGAGAACACGTGGAACTCGATAACCGATTTGGCAACGTCCAGCATTCATCCCCGCAAGAGGTTTTGCGGCCGGAACCGCAGAGTCCTCAACGTCGACCGTTTAACATATCGAGATCAAGTGCGATCGTCTTGTTCAGTTTGGCATCGCTCTTCGTCGGAGGATTTACGCTACTACTGTGGGCGCTTAGCCAGACTCAGATTACGACGGCCGCCTATTCGCCGGACGGGCAACATCGGGCCGACCTGGTGGATCGCAAGTTGCATATGATCGATCGGAATTTTCGGATTCGTATTGTTGAGTTAAGCGGAAGTTCGCAGTTCGTTTTTCACTCACCCGATGAAAATCCCCTAAACATCGGCCAGGAGCGTTTTCTGTGGTCCCAAGATGGCCGCCGTTTGCTGCTTGTCGGACGCGGCTTCTGGGTGCGTAAGGGTGCCGAATTGGCGAATGGCGAATCGCTTTACTTTTTATGGGACGCGGCTTCAGGAAAGTCCTGGTGTAACTCGGATCAACGCGGTCCACCTTTCGACATAACCGAACTCGAAGGGTTCGACTTTGGAGAGAACCTGGAACTGAAGTCTGTCGAAGAGCAATTCACCTCTAGGTAAATCGAGACTACCGCGACCACTGGTCGCGGCTATGTGTGCAGCAACTCGTGGACGACGAAATCCAATTTGGCGAAGTCGAGCATGCGTCCCCGCAGGAGAGTCTGCGGCCGGATCGGAACAAGCACTATGCCGTCGTGGAGTACGGCTCGCCCGACGATCGCGATTTGCCGATTTTTGTCGACCTCGATGTCCTGGCCGACATGGAGGACCACGCCCTGTCCGATACGTCGGTCGAACTGGGCGGCGTCCTGCTGGGACAGACCTGCACCGACGACGCCGGCCGGCCGTTTATCGTGGTGACCGACAGCCTGCGGGCCCAGCATTACGAGAGCACGAAGGGCTCGTTCAAATTCACGCACGACACCTGGGAGGCGATTACCCGCGAGCGGGACGAGTTTCCGCCCGAGCTGGCGATGGTCGGCTGGTACCATACGCACCCCGATTGGGGCGTGTTCCTGTCGGGGATGGACATGTTCATCTGCGACAATTTTTTCAATAAGCCGCTCGACATCGCCTATGTGATCGATCCCTGCCGGCAGGACCGGGGGATGTTTCAGTGGACCGGCGACGAGCGGCAGCGGGTGCGGCGAACCGGCGGTTTTTTCGTCATGGCGTCCCGATTTCGGGCCGCGGAACTCGAACACTTTGTAGCGGAGCTCAGCGGAACCATGCCAGCGACTTCCTCCCGCACGGTGGCCGGCGCCCACGGCGGCGCTCCGGTCGTCCATTTGCATCAGCCGCCGCAGCCCCCTCCTCCCGCCTGGCAAGCCCCGGCGGTCGTGGGGATGCTCGCGCTGCAGTTCTGTTTGCTGGCGCTGATTGCCTGGCGGATGATCGAGCCGCCGGCTGGTACGCCCGGGGAAAGCGCCGCGTCGGGTGCTGGCGAATTCGCGTCCGAGCAACTTGTGACTCGCTCGGCCCTGGCTGCCGAACGAGCGCGTAATGCGTACCTGACCGAGACGATCGTCGAGACTCCTGAGGCGGCCGCCAAGCTCGTCGAGCGACTGCAGGCCGAATCGGCTCGGGCCGACCGGGTTGAAGGGGATGTCGCCGCCCGCGATGCACAACTGCGCGAACAATCGGCGACGCTGGCCGATTTGAATCGCCGACTGGCCGCCCTCGAAAAGACGTCGGATGAAAGCGCGGCCAAGTTTCAGGACCGCATCAACACCCTCACCGAGAAAAACGAGCGGCTGCTGGCAACCAACGATAAACTGACGACGGAGCTGGCCGCCTTTCGTAAAACAGAGAATGCAGCCGCAGGCGACGAGGCGGCGAAGACCTCGATCTGGTGGTATATCGGCGGCGGAATTGCCGCGGCGCTCGTCCTGGCGGTGGGGGCGGTTGTCGGCGGCAAGCTGTGGCTCGACAAACCCGAGGACGAGACGGCGGACGCCGAGGATGCACCGAACAAGGAACCGGGCACGAATGACCAAGCCCCAGTGACAAGCGACCAGTGACCAGTGACGAAGCCAATTCCAATCCTCACCCCGGCCTAGCGGGGACATGTTCATGACCCAATCCGCCCGCGACCAGCGACTCGAAGCCGACTACGAGGCGATCGAGCGGCTCGATCAGGCCAGCACGATCTTCTCGATGGAGCAGACCGGCGAGCCTCCGGATCGGTACACGATCACATTCACTGGCAAGGGACTCGGCCGCGATCCGTCGAGCCAGTCGGAGGTGACCACGGTCGAACTGCACCAGATCGATCTGCGGATGCCGTACTCGTACCCGCAAAGCCCGCCGGATATCCGCTGGATCACGCCGATCATGCATCCCAACGTTTCGTTCAGCGGGTTTGTAAACCTGGCGGACGTCGGCATTGTCTGGACTCGCGAGACGCCGATCGAACTGGTGATCGAACGGCTGTGGGACGTCGCCCGCGGCGAGTTCGTGAATAACACCAAAGCAACGAACTACGCGGCGAAAAACTGGTTCGAGAAGCAGGATGAGTTTAACCTGCCGGTCGATTCTCGCCCGCTGCGCGATGGCGCCGCTGGAGGGGGGACGAACGTGGTCCGGTACGAGCGTCGCGGCGGCCGGGGCGTGCAACTGGCCGGCAGTTCGGCCGAGGTGATGTTCATCGACGAGAATACCCCGACGCCCCAGATGCCTCCGCGCCGGCCGATACCCCGCCGCCGCCGCGGCAGCGACGACGACGTGATGTACATCGGCGACGAATAGGCCGCAGCTTGCCCACACTCCGGCTTCCGACCACGAATCTCCGCCCGTGAACATTGCACCTCGAGCTCGCCTCGTAGAAGATGGACGATACGTCCGCACACGTCACCCCTCCTGAGGATTGCCGCGGTGGAGTGCCTGTTTGTCTTCTTCCTGATCGCAGGTATCTCGCTGACGGCGCTGGCTTTTTTTGTTGGCTCGAGCCAGTCGCGAACGTCGCGGTGGAATGCGGCGCTGGCCCACGTTGCTCAGCGGTTCCGCGGCGTCTACGCGGCTGGCGGCTGGTTCAATGAGCCCTCGGTCCGGATGATCTACGGCCCGGCCCAGACGCGGCTCACCTGCTATCGGTTGTCGGGCAATCGAAATCGCATGGTCGCGCAGCTCGTGATCGAACAGGTCGAAGTCCGCTGCCGCTGCGAGATCGCTTCGCAGCCGGCGAGTGTGCCGCTCGTCATGCCGCAGCGGGGCCTGGCTCCGGTTGAGCTCGATTGGGGAAATCAGTACGCCCGCTGGCAGGTGCTCGCGGCCGATCTCGACGAGGCGCGACATCACCTGACCGACGCCGTGCGGCTGGCCCTCGACCGGCTCTGGCTGCATCCCTTGCCGACCGATACGACAGTCAGCCTCATTCCGGGCTGGATCATCATTCGCAAGGTCTGGGATCAGCCGCGGGGGGCCGACCTCGAGCAGTTTGTCGAACTGGGGTGCATGCTGAACGATCAGATTCAACTCGCGGGGGCTGCGGGAATCGAGTTTATCGCGGGCGAGGAGGCGCAGCTTGTCGAAGACGCATCGTGCGGCGTCTGCTGCGAATCGCTGGCCGGCGAGATCGTCCTTTGCCTGCGGTGCCATGCTCCGCACCATCGCGATTGCTGGGAATACGGCGGCGGCTGTGCGACCTACGGCTGCGGCGGGCGGATGTCGTATCAGCCCGGACGGGCCTCGATCGCGCCAGCGCCGCACTTCCACGCCGATCGTTCGCCCGAAGCGGGGCGGGCCGCGTCGAGCCATGCCGGGCCGAGCAAGCCGCGGTAGAATTTGAGGCCCGACCGGCCTGGGCGCCAAGATTGCCTCGCAGCCTGCGGCTCGACCATCTCGCGCGTGAACCCATGAAGACCCACGGATCCGCCACGACGTTTCACGTTGCCGATCTGGCCCGCTCGCTCGCGTTCTATACGGACGTGCTCGGGTTTGCCGAGCGGTTTCGATTTGGCGACTATGCGGGCGTACAACTCGGCGAAGTGCAGATTCACCTGTCCGGACCGCGTTCGAACAACAAACGGCAAGTAGGGCAGGGGGGCGTGTACATTTTTTGCGAAGGCGTGGATGAATACTTCGAGCAGGTGTCCGAGCGGGGCGCGGCAATTCAAGGGCCTCCGCAGAACTACGATTACGGCATGCGCGACTTTGTCGTCGAAGACCCGGATGCCAATCTCGTCACGTTCGGGCAACCGGTGAACAGCACCTGAATCATAATTCGAGCCTCTCGGCTCCTCAGGCGGCAGAGCAAAACGTGCGCAACGGCAGCATCTTTCCGATTCTGATCTTTATCATCGGCCTCGTAGCGATGGTTATCGCGCTGTCGTACGCCTCGCGGCAGAGCCAGTACAAGATGCTGCAGCGGATCGCGCAGCGGTTTCGCGGACGGCTGGAAGCGGGCGGATTCTTGATGCCGCCGCAGATTCGCCTGCGGTTTCAGGGGTATCCGGCCCTACTCAAGTACGTGCGGGCCGGCAAGCACAGCACGCACACGGTCTTTTCGATCACCTGGCCCGACCCGCAGTTTCGCCTGGAGATATATCCGCAGGACATCCTCTCGGGATTTCGCCGCCTGTGGGGGATGGAAGACATCGAGATCGGCTCAGCGGAATTCGACCGGGCCTATTACATCAGCGGCAACAGCCGGGCCGCCGTGCGCGAGATGCTGACCGCCGAGGTACAAGCGGCCGTCTGGCGGCTGGCGCAGCTCGGCTCGACGTCGTTCGGGGCGGGAGTCCGCGATATCCAGGTGCAGTTCCTCGGCGGGGTGCTGACGATCACCAAGCCCCGGCAGCTGCAGAGCTATGAGCAGGTCGAGGACTTCATCGCCCTCTCGGCCGAGCTGTTTCAGGCGGCCCTTCGCAGCCGGAACGTGGGAATCGAATTCGTCGGCGACGTGTCGACGGCGG
>JALORD010000293.1 GCA_025459145.1 Pirellulaceae bacterium
TGCGGCTCTTCGCCTACAAGTCTCCCGAGCTAAAAGTCCTCAGTCACAGCTGGGCCAAGCCCGAGACGGCGGAGTTTCTCGACCTCTCGATCGAGCCCACTCCAGCCGAAGATCTGCCCGAGAATGTCGCCTCGGGGGTCACACTTGTCCTGCAGACCAAACCCGGCCTTCCGCTGGGCCAACTATCGCAAACGCTGAAGATCTCGACCAATGTCAATCCGGACGAACCGCTCGAGATTCCCGTCGAGGGCTCGGTCGCCAGCGACATTTCGCTTCTCGGTCCGGGAGTCAAACCGGAGCACATCTTCGTCGACCTCAAGACAATCGAGCGCGGGGTGGGCGCTAAACAAACCGTCTATGTCATCGTCAAAGGGGAACATCGAGACACGGCGGAGGTCAAGATTGCGTCGGTCACACCGACCGAACAATTCAGCGCCGTTTTAGGAGACGCCGATCGGAGCAATCCGAAACTGGTTCGCTACCCGCTCACGATCGAGGTTCCACCCGACGCGCAACCGATCATTCGCGCGGCACGCGATACCTACGCACGCATCAAGCTCGACATCGAACATCCGGTGGTCAAGGAGATGGAGATCCGCGTAAGATACGTCGTGAAATAGGTATTCGCCGGATTCAGGGAGGAATGGATGAATCTGCTCATAACTGGCCGCCGGCAGCTCCTGCGCACTGCAATTGCAGGAAGCGTCCATCTCTGGGCGTTCGCTCTCCTGGGCCTCATTCTCGGCGGTTGCAGTGGAGGTAATGGCGCGAGCCCGCAACTCGGTCCGCCAGCCGATCCATCAGGAGAGAAAGTCGTCTCCGGCGGATCGCGCCAGGCCGGGCCACCCACGGGCCCGCAAGGAGATCCGCGGCCGGCGGTAGCGCCCGCGGAAGAGAACGCTGCTAATGCGGCCGTCCCTGAGCCTCCTCCTCCGCTGGAGGGCTGGCCCAAGCCGACCGTCGCCCTGTTCATTACCGGGCAACAAATGGGCTATCTCGAACCGTGCGGTTGTACAGGTCTGGAAAACCAGAAGGGTGGGCTCGCCCGGCGACATACGCTTCTTCGCGAGCTGGCCACCGAAAAGGGCTGGACCGTGGTGCCGGTCGATGTGGGAAGCCAGATTCGCCGCTACGGGCGGCAGCAAGAGATCAAGTTCCAGCGAACGGCTGACGCCCTGCGCACGCTGGGCTACAAGGCGGTCGTGCTCGGCGAGGGAGATCTGCGACTTCCGGCTGGGGAATTGCTTACCGGGACGAATCCGCCCGACGATCAGCCGAGCATTTTTACGGCCGCCAACGTCGCCGTCCTGGGGCGAGATCTGCAGCCGAGCTTTCAAGTTGTTGAAGCTGGCGGCAAAAAGATCGGCATCGTCGGCGTCCTGGCCGACTCGCTGGAGCGAAAGCTGCAAGGGGACGACGTCGTCCACGAGGCCGCCCTCGATTCGCTTAAGCGAAACGCCGCCGAACTGACGGCGGCCCAGTGCGAATTTCAGGTGCTGCTCGTCCATGGCACGGTCGAGGAGGCTAAGGAACTGGCCGCGGCCGTCCCGCAATTCAATCTGGTCGTGTCTTCGGGCGGCGGCGGGTTGCCGTCGAATGAGCTCGAAGCCATTGGCCAGGAAGGGGACGAGCCGAGGACGAAGTTGCTGAAGGTGAGCCATAAGGCGATGCATGTGGGAATTGTCGGGCTGTTCGACAATCCGGCCGAGCCGATTCGCTATGCGGTCGTCCCGCTCGATGCGAAACTGGCCGATTCGCCCGAAATGCTGCAGCTCCTGGCCGATTATCAGGAGCAACTCAAAGCGGATGGCCTGGAGGGACTCGGCCTGACGCCGCAGCCGCATCCCAGCGGGCGGAACTTTATCGGCTCAGAGACCTGCGGCGAGTGCCACACCCAGGCCTACGAGATCTGGAGCAAAACGCCGCACGCCCACGCGACCGATTCGCTCGTCCGGCCGCCCAATACGCGGGGAGACATCGCCCGCCACTATGATCCCGAGTGCCTGAGCTGCCACGTCACGGGCTGGGCGCCGCAGCGATACTCGCCCTACGAGTCGGGCTATTTGAGCCTCGAAGCGACGCCGAAGCTGCAGCACAACGGCTGCGAGAATTGCCATGGCCCCGGCCGCGAACATGCCGAGGCCGAGAGCGGCGGCGACGAGGCTCTGCAGAAATCGCTGCGGGAGGCGATGAAGCTGCCGATTGCCGGCGGCATTGCCGAGAACAAGTGCCGCGAGTGCCACGACGAGGACAATAGCCCCGACTTCAGCCACAAGGGCTTTGCCGAGTACTGGAAGGAAGTCGAGCACCGCGGGAAAGATTGAGCAACGGCTCGTGGCCCGGCTGTTCTACGCGGGCTCCTCGATTTCGAGCGTGACCTGTGGACGCTGGCCCTCCAGTTCTAGTTCTACCGGGGGCCTGCCAGAATTCGCGAGCGCCTCGATCGAAACGACGTTTCGTGGAGCTAAATGGTCGGTGATTTCGTAGCGCCCCAATTCGGAAGAGTCTTTCTCAGCCGCGATCAGCTCGCAGTCGCCCAGTTTCACTTTTGCGATTTCGTTGGCGCCGCGGATCGTCAGCCAGACGCGATGTCCCGGGCCCAGGCCTGTCGGGCGATGAAACGATCGCGAGTAGCGGGCGAGCCCGCCCGGGAGGGACTCGCGCTGCCAGGGACCCTCGAGGCGAATCGTATGTGGCACGCGTGGACTTTCTAGCAAGAACGGCTGGCCGACAATCCCGGCAGCCGGCTGTCAGGAAACGCTCCAGGCACTACTCGTGAATAAAGTCGGCGATGATCGTCGCCTGCCGCATCTGCCGCGTTCCCGGCTCGTAAACGCGGATTTTGACTTGCAGGCCGCGGAGGGGATAGCCGTAGGGAGGAACGGTGTCGCGTTCGAGCGGATCATCGACTAAGCCATTGCCGTCATCGTCGACACCGTTCGTGGCGAGGTCGGCGGTGCCTCCCCGCTGGTTGTACCCATCGCGTTCGTAGCTCGTGGCCCAGGTGTCGTAGGTGTAGCCAAGTGCCGTTTGATAGGTGGTGGCCGCAGCGGCGGATAGCGCGGGATGAACCGCGGCAGCGGAGGAGAACTGGGACGTTACGCCGGGAGCAACGAGATAGCGGTTGTATCCCAAATCGACGTAGGCTCCCGCCCCAACAAACGGATAGTTGTTGGCGACGGCCTCCGTCCAGCCTGGATCGCCGGGCTGAACCGTTCCCACCGCGTCATCGGTGGCGTCGGCCGGAGTTCCCAGTCCCGTCGCATCTAAGTGGTCGGCCCGAATCGGCGCCGTCGGGTCAAATACACGCACATCAAACGCCAACAACTGCGACAGGAGTCGATCCTCGCCGACGTTGGGCCCTTTGTACGAAAACTCCGAGAACGAGGCGACGCCTGTAGGTAGCGCGGTCCCGGCCGAGAGTCGCGCGTTGAGGAGCATCGGATTCGGAAAACTGTCCCGCAAGTTCTGATGTGCAAACCGGTGCTCGCGACGGGTAACATCAACGAGCGAGTTCGGGATGATCCGAAACACCGTGTTCCCGCTCGCATTCACGCCCTGTCGGATGCTGGCCGAAATATCGCTCGACTGCCAGTATTCGCGAAGGGCATTCTGGGCGTCTACAAACGAGCCGAAGTCTCCCCAAATCTGCTGGATGGAAGCGTTGGGAGCGACAATCAGCAACTGGCGCCGATAGAGAAACGTCTCCTCGCCCACATCCCAATCGCCGTCGCCGTTTTCGTCGGTGAATCCTGTATACCAAACCACTTCGGCCAGCGTCGACGAAACGCTGACGAGCGATGTCGGGTCGCCACGGATTGCCAAGTGCTGCCCGACCAGCGATTGCCCCTTCGAGCGAATCGTGAAAGCGAGGTAATCGTCGGTGTCGCCGCGGAGGTTGGAAACGTTGGCAGTCGAGATGTAGTCGGGAATGCCGTCGCCATCGGTATCGACGGTCGACGAAATCGTCGTGCCGTTTTGCGGGTCGAGGTCGTACCCAATCCCCTCGCCTACCTCTAAATACCCATGCCCCGAACCATCATCGGCCGCCGGGCGGACGGGGACGGTGATCAGGTCGAGATCGGATTTCAGCCAAGTGGCGGCGTTGCTTACCTGGGCGCTCATCTCGATCGCCGCCCGGCCGTCTTTCACGGTCGTGCCGACGTAGCCGTAGAACTCGGCGATCGCGACGACCATGATCAGCGTCAGCCCCATCGCGATCAGCATTTCGACAAGCGTAAAGCCCGCGGCTGCTCGGGGCACTCGCGCGGCGGCTGCATGCTGCGGCTGAAGGTGGTGCGCACGCGCGGCGCTCGCTTGCCAGATAATCCCCATGCGGCCTCTCCCTCTTTCGCGATGTGCGACTGTGTCTTGGAGTCGGTTGGATTGACCCTGTTCCGAGAGGCCAACCCACTCGCCATCGCCCAAGACCGACGTGCTCCAGATAAGCCTACCACGCCCGACTCGACTAATATCGGCCTACAGGGACGAGGCAGATTGCTTCCTTCGGCAATTGGGGAGCCCGATCGAGGCTCTCACGCGGAATGCAAGCTGCCGTCATTGCCGCCGGAACCGGCAGCAATTCGCCCCTCTAGACCTACCCACCATTGCAACCGAGCCCGCCTGCAGTGTCAAGCAGAAAGCGCCGCGAGTCGCTGAACTCGGGGGACGGACCCCAATCGGGCCAATCGGATCGTGATCCGGCATCACTTGGGGCGGATTCTTGCGGTGATCGAGATTGTCTCGCCCGGAAACAAGGACAGTCGGTTTGCCCTGCAGGACTTTGTCGAAAAGACGGTCGATTTCCTCCGCTCGGGCGTGCACGTGCTGGTGGTCGATTTATTGCCCCCCACGCCGCGGGATCCGCGGGCATTCACAAGCTTATTTGCGATCAGATCGAAGAAGAGTCGTTCGACCTGCCGCCGGAGAAGAATCGCGTTCTCGTCTCGTACGAAACGGGGAGCGATCGCGCGGCCTATATTGAGCTGGTCGGAATCGGCGATCCGCTCCCCGAGATGCCGCTCTTCCTGAGCCAGTATGAGCACGTTCTGGTTCCGCTCGAAGCCGCCTACCAGGCCACCTGGGAATCGCTTTCCGAGGAGATGCGCGAGGCAGTGGAGACGGGGAAGCTGCCGGTCGTGGAGGAGTAGACAGGCAGCGAAGGCATCCTCCATCCAACTTGCGCGCGATGCCGTTCAACGATTGAGCACAAACAAAAAGTCGCCCGGCACGGTGCCTTGCTTCCAGTCGATACGGCCTCCGTCATCCTTCAGGTCATTGCCGATCGAATAGATCGTCGGTTGGCCCGCAATCGTGACCAACTGTAAGGCCTGTCCCGAGTAAGGGTCGATCGGAACGGTCTTGAGAATGGTTCCAGACGCTGCCTCGGCGAGCGTCGCGGGCAATCGGCGATTGGCCAGTTCGAAGCGGCGCAGGGCGAGGAGCATTTGCAGTCCAGCAACATTCGTCGCGATACGCCGGCAGGCCTGGCGCGAGGGCTCGATACCGGCGATCCATACATGAAATTGCATGGCGGGCATCTCTGCCACGAGATTGCGGCGCGAGGCGGGGTCCGTCGCCTTTAATCGTGTGTGAAAAGCGTCCCAGTCGGCTTTCATTCGCGCGAGTTCCGCGTGGAGACTTGCGAATTCGTCCGCCCTGGCGACGGGGTTGCTCGCCGCTTTCAGCGCGAGGCCATAGATCCGATCGCAGGCGGAAACCTCGGCGGAAAAATTCATGATCGTGGGGCCAGAGAGCAACGATGAATCGATCGGCTCGCCGCCCATGAATTCATAAAGCTGTGCGAGTGTCAGCCTGCCCGTCTGGAGATCGTGGATCGAATTGCGCGACATGATGTAGTCCATCCGCAAACCTTCCGCAAACGGATCGACGCCCAACTGCTGGTGCTCGACCAGAAGGGCCAGAATGCGATCGCATTGGGCGGTGGTCAGCTTCGGATCGCGGAGCGTAATCTGCTCGATGGCGCCCAGCACCACCCCGTCGATCGCCATCGAGACGATCTGGCATACCATGGGCCCACGCGGACGCAAGTCGCGAGAGAGGCGGAGGCAGCGGCGTATCGCGGCCTCCGCCTGATCGAAATCGCCTGAGGTGCGGGCGTCGGCAAGTTCGAGGCAGGTCAACCGGGCCAGCGTGCGCGCTGCCATCGCGTGGGGCAACTGGGCGTCGACGGTCAACTCCGTCGGAAAGACGCATTGCAGCTTTGATTGGGCTTCATCGATCTTCTTCATCGCGGGAGAAGCACTGGCAACTAGCTGCCGGATCTCCGCGGAAGCCACTTGTCCGGCAGCGAGCGCCTGCAGATTCGACAGACTGGCAATGCGGCTATCGAGCTGTGCAGCACTCGGGCCGCCCATATCGCGGCTGATCATCGCCAGGCCGACCGGGTAAAGGGACGCTGCATTTTCGGTTGGCCCGGCGCGTTGCGTGAGGAACGCCTGGACGGAAAACGGCTCGGTGGAACTTTGGCCAACCCACGTCGGCAAGGTCGCGCTGCCGTTAGCCGTGGAAGCACCGGGCGGCGGAGGC
>JALORD010000294.1 GCA_025459145.1 Pirellulaceae bacterium
CTGGTCCTGGGCTGGGTGGGGCTGGTGTCGGTGGCCCTGTGGCAGGGAACGAGTTGGACTGGATTGTACGACGGCCTCATCGGCCAGAATCTGCGTTTTGCCGGATTTGTCGAAAGACTCCGGCCACTTTATCCCTGGGCCGCCGCGAGCGCCCTGGCGGCTCTTGTCGTCAGTCGTAGCGGACGGCGAGATCCGATTTGGCCGGCGATCACCTCGGCGATTGGCCTGGCGATCGTTGCCTGGCAGGATGGCCTCGATACGTTTCTGCCGCTGCGCAGCGGAATCTATGACCGGGGACACGCCCGGCTGATTGTCAGTCTAGCCACGCCCTGGGCCGCTTGGCTATTGCTCGCGCGCGGCACACCGTTATCCAATCCTTTCGCCCGCCGAATGCTGGTGGCCGCCGCCGTGCTACAGCCGCTGACCGCGTTTCCAATTGCTGGGACGCAAATGGCCGTCGGTTCTCTGCCTCTCTTGCTCATCCTGAGCATCGCCGCTGCGGAAGGTTTGCGCCAGCTGGCGGAGTCGCCCGACTTAGCGCTTACACCCGACACGACTTGGTGGTGGGCGCGGCTCGACCAACTGGGCCGCTTGCTCCCCTGGGGACTGGCGGCGGTGCTGCTCGTTCGGGCGGTGTGGCTAGCGCTGCTCTTTACGCAGATGCAGCCGCTCGATTTGCCCGGAGCCCGCTGGCTGCGGCAACCTGCCAGTTCCATCCAAGAAAAACGTGAACTCGCCACGCTTCTGCGCGACTCCAGCGATACGTTCCTCTGCGTGCAGGCCGGCTACTGCAGCCTTTATTTCTGGTCAGAAGTGGAGCCTCCCACGGGCTACAACACGACCGTTTGGCCCTATCTTTTCGGTCCCGAAAGGCAGGCCGAGATCGTGTCGTCGCTCGAGCGGCACCCTCGCGCTGCGATTGTCTTCGACACGAATGAAATGCCGCCTAGCACGCTGCAAAGCGTGGTTCTCGATCATGTCCGGGAACACTACGAGCCCACCGAGCGGGTTGGCAAGTGGGAGATCTGGCGCAAGCGGGATTTGACTCGCGCGGTGTCGGTCGTGGGACGAAGGTAGCACCCGCTGTTCGCCGCTCACGAGTCAACGACACCTTCAAACAGCGCACTGCCGACGCGCACGATCGTCGACCCTTCTTCAATCGCGACTTCAAAGTCGTCGCTCATTCCCATCGACAACTCGTCGAGCGACACACCAGCGGGCGCCAGAGGTCGCAGATGGTCGCGTAGCTCGCGCAGCGCAGCAAAGTCGCGGCGAGCCCGATCGGATCCTCCTTCGAGCGCGGCCATCGCCATCAGGCCGCAGATCCGGACATGCTGCAACTTTGGCAGTTCAGCGAGGAGCGGTTCGATCTCGGCGGGCGCAAAGCCGTGTTTGGCGGCTTCTCCCGAGATATTCACCTCCAGCAGAGCAGCGAGTGGCTTGCCGCTCGTCGGGCCGCCAGCCTCAGCCGCGAGGGATAGTTCCTGTTCGACCGCTGCCAGCAGTCGCCGGCTGTCGATTGAATGCACCAGAGACACCAGCGGCAGCGTCCGCCGCACTTTGTTCCGCTGCAGATGGCCGACCAGATGCCAGCAAACCGGCAGATCGGCCAAAGCGGTGGCCTTGTCCCACAGCGCTTGCGGGCGGCTTTCGCCCAGATCTCCCAGTCCCGCCTGAACCAGAGCGCGGGTGACCTCGATGCTGGCGTACTTGGTCACACCGACGAGCCGGATTGCCTCGGGGGGGCGGCCGCTCCGGGCCGCGGCGCTTGCAATCCGCTCGCGAACATTCGCCAGATTCTGGCCGAGTCGAACCGTGGAAGAGTCAGGTGCGTTCATTGCACCTCAATGATAACCTCGGTTTCTCCGGTCCTCTGCATCCGACTCAAGACAAAGTCGCAGGCGTAGTTCTGTCCGAGAACGGTCCGGTTGCCGCGCGGGGCGAGCGTCCGGTAGATCAGCCAGTTCTGGATTCCCAACTGAGCGCGATAGCCCACAGCCTCGTCGCGGCGGACAATCTGCAGGTTCTCGGCGACAGTGAGCCGTCGCCACGTGAGGGGCTGCCGCGTCCGGCTGGAGTCGAGATCGATGAGGAGCGGTGCGTAAAGCGCCGCTCCCTGGGCGGACATCGATAGCTGCAGCACGCCGGCGTCATCGTGCGTCATTTCAGAATGCCCGCGCTCGGCACGCCACTCCGGCAGAGCCAGAGGCAACACCGAGGCATGCCGCTTGCGGCCGGTGGTGAGCCAGGCTTCTCGCGATTCGCGGGCCGCTTCAAAGTTCCATTGGGGATTGAGCGCGAGCGAACCCTGGTAGCGAATCTCGGGACGGTAGTTGCCGGCCGGGGCGCTGGAGGCTGTCTGGCTTTCGTGCCCCAGGAGGGCGTCCGCCATCAGGAGAATGCGGTCCTGACGGGCCAGGGCCCAATGCCGCTGCAGCACCCAGCCGCCCGCCAGGGGGAGTTCGATTTCGAGGAAATCGACATCGCTGTCGGTATGCCACAGCACCTCTTCCCACGGCCCCGTGGCGACGAGGGGCTGGCCGTCGACGGTGGCTTGCCAGTTCCAGAAGCTCGAGAACAGCGTCCGACCTTCGGCCACCAGCTCGGTCAGGATTTCCGGCTGCGAATAGTCGACCAGGACCTGATCGTGGGGTGGTTTCCGTCCGCGTCGCAGCAGTGCCGCCTTGGCCGAGGCGTTGTAGTAGCCCGGCGCGCGGCGGAGCGGGAAGAGCTGTTCGAGATTGAGCTGAGCGCGGCGGGCGGCAGCGTCGGCATTGGGCGGGGATGCCGAGGTCACTGGGTGCGACAAGGGTGTCGAATCGGTAGACAACGAAGCCGATTTGGACGCGCGGCGAAGGGTTGCGGAGCTCATTCTCAGAGAAATCAGTCGGGGTATACGATTTGCAGCCCTGGGAGCCGGAGCTGGGAAACAGAGCTGGGAGAGCGCTCAGGTTGGAGCACCGTTGTATCCGGCCGCAAGCCAGTTGCCTACGTGGCTAAAAGCATCTTGGCGGCAGAGCGGAGAACGTGCGAGAATACGCTACACACGAAGTTTCGACCGGGGCCGGCAAAGGAAGGGCAAACGCCATGAAAATCAAATTGCTACTCGTCGGTTTGGGATTGCTCGGGATATTCAGTTATTGCGAACCGCACGACTCATTGTTGGCTCAGGAGACGGCCCCCGCAGCGGCCAGTCCTGCTCGAGCCAGTTCCGCGGCACCCGCGCCAGCGGCATCAGCCTCGGCTGGGGACGAGCTGCCCCAGGCAGGCGACGTGCCCCAGGTGGGAGATAGGGTGCCCGAGTACTTGAAGCGTCTCTCTCCCAAACACGACGTCTGGCTCGATACGAAGCGCAAGGCAGTGGTGATCGACGGCGAGGTCTGCCTCCGCGAGGGACAGCTCGAAATGTTCGCCTGCCCGAAGGGAACCAAGGAGCATGAGTCGATCGTGGCCCTCAACTGCCTGCCGCAGGATGTGCACGCGGGTCTCCTGGCGGCTGGCGCGAAGACGGGAACCCCCGTCAAGTTCGATCCAAAATACTCGCCGGCGACGGGCGACGTGATCGATATCTACGTCCTTTGGCGCGATGCGAAAGGAGAAAAGCACCAGGTCAAAGCCCAGGAGTGGATCAAACACGCGAAGACCGAAAAGGCGATGGAGTACGACTGGGTCTTTGCCGGTAGCGGCTTCTGGACTGACGAAGAAACCGGCCAGCGGCACTACCAGGCCAACGGCGGCGATTTCATCTGTGTCTCGAACTTCCCCACCGCCACACTCGATTTGCCGGTCGAAAGCTCACAGGCCAACTCCGAACTCCTCTTCCACGCCTTCACCGAAAAAATCCCGCCAAAGGGAACGAAGGTCCGGCTGGTGCTCAAACCGCGCGTGAAGGCGGCGGAGGCGAAACCAGCCGAAGCGAAGTGAGTATGAGCGTGTGAGAGTATGAAAGCGTGTCCTCGGTCCCAAGCTCCGCTTGGGACCGAGAGAGGCCGTGAGGTGTCCTTCAGTTCTACACTTCAAACCGCACGCCCTGCGCCAGCGGCAGCGAGTCCCCGTAGTTGAGGGTGCAGGTTTGGCGGCGCATGTAGGCTTTCCAGGCGTCGGAGCCCGCCTCGCGGCCGCCGCCGGTTTCCTTCTCGCCGCCAAACGCACCGCCGATCTCGGCACCGCTTGTGCCGATGTTCACGTTGGCGATTCCGCAGTCGCTCCCCAGGGCGGAGAGGAATCGCTCGGCATCCTGGAATCGATCGGTGAAGATCGCGGATGACAGTCCCTGCGGCACAAGATTGTGCAGCGCGATCGCGTTGTCGAGTGAGTCGTAGGCGAGCACATACAGGATCGGCGCGAACGTCTCCCGCTTCACGATCTCACTTTGCTTCGGCATCCGGATGATCGTCGGCTCGACATAATAGCCCGGCCGGTCGATCCGGCGGCCTCCGCAGAGCACTTCGCCCCCCTGCGACTTCGCGGCGGCCACGGCCGACTCGAATTGCTCCACGGCCGACTCGCGAACGAGTGGGCCCAGGAGCACGCCGTCGTCCCAGGGACTGCCCGGCTGGATCGACCGGTATGCCTGGACCAGCCGCGGCACGAACCGGTCGACGACGCTGCGATGCACGATCAGCCGGCGAAGCGTCGTGCAGCGCTGTCCGGCGGTGCCGACCGCGGCGAAGAGCACGGCCCGGAGCGCCAGATCAAGGTTCGCCGACTCGGTCACGATCAGGCCGTTGTTGCCCCCCAGTTCCAGGAGCGAGCGGCCCAGCCGTCCGGCGACGGTGGTCGCGACGGACTTGCCCATCGCCGTGCTGCCGGTGGCCGAAATGAGTGGCAGTCGTTCGTCAGCGGCCAGCCACTGGCCGACCTCCCGCCCGCCAACGACAAGATTCAATAGCCCTGCCCAACCCTGCGGCTCGAGGACCCGATTGACGATTCGCTGCACGGCGATCGCGGTGAGCGGCGTCAACTCCGAAGGCTTCCACACGACGGGATTGCCGCAAACCAGCGCAATCGCCGCATTCCAAGCCCAGACCGCGACCGGGAAATTGAACGCCGTGATGCACCCCACGGGCCCGAGCGGCTGCCACTGTTCGAACATCCGGTGGCTGGGCCGCTCGCTGGCGATCGTCAGGCCATAAAGTTGTCGCGACAGGCCGACGGCAAAGTCGCACATGTCGATCATTTCCTGAACTTCGCCCAGCCCCTCGCTCCGGATCTTGCCCGCTTCGAGCGTCACGAGCAGGCCCAGATCGTCCTTCGCTTCACGGAGCGCATTGCCTATCTGGCGGACGATCTCGCCTCGCTGCGGCGGCGGCAGGATGCGCCACGCAGCGAACGCCTCGCGCGCTGATTCGATCGCCCGCTCGTAATCAGGGCGTGATGCCGTGAAAACCTGCGCGATCGGTTCGCCGGTCGCCGGATTCACCGAAGTGAGGGTCTCGCCGCTGGTCGAGTCGCTCCACGCGCCGGCAAATACGCCTGGATTCGGATTCGTCGCATCGATTCCCAGCCGGGAGAGAACTTCCTCGAACATTGCTGCGCTCCTTCTTCGGATACCGGAGAGGCTAACTCCACTTGGCTAGGACTTCGTCGAGAATCTTGATCGCCGTATCGCACTGAGCCTGGGTCACGACGAGCGGCGGGCAGAAACGCAGCGTGCTCGACCCCGAACCCAGGAG
Source organism: Pirellulaceae bacterium (assembly GCA_025459145.1). Classification (GTDB taxonomy): domain Bacteria; phylum Planctomycetota; class Planctomycetia; order Pirellulales; family Pirellulaceae; genus CAYLLN01. Next base: position 5,676 of record JALORD010000294.1, read on the forward strand.
CAAAAGCCCCCGACGGAAGCATTCCTGCACGACTTCGTCCCGTTCCGTGGAAGCGTATTCCTTCGTCGTGCGGTCGCGGACGAGTTCCGCTCCGATCATGAGTCCCATCCCGCGGACATCGCCGATCAGCCGATGTCGCGACATCAACTCCCTCAGCCGGGACATTAAGTGCTCGCCGACGACTTGAGCGTTGGTCATCAGCCCCGCTTCGAGCAGCTTGATCGTTTCCAGGGCCGCGACGCACGAAACTGGGTTACCGCCGAATGTGCTGGCGTGCGACCCGGGGCCCCAGTCCATGATCCCCTCGCGGGCAATGATCGCCCCGAGCGGCATCCCCGAGGCGATCCCCTTGGCCAGACAGATCACATCGGGCACGACTCCGAAATGTTCCATGGCGAACATCTTGCCGGTGCGGCCCATGCCCGATTGCACCTCGTCGGCGATCAGCAGAATGCCGTGTCGATCGCAAATCTCGCGCAGTCCCCGGTGGAACGCCGGAGGCGGGACAATGTAGCCCCCTTCCCCCTGGATCGGTTCGACGATGATGCCGGCCACCTCCTGCGGGGCGACGGTTCGCTTGAACAGGTCCTCGAGTTGGTTCAGCGAGTCGAGGCAACACGCGCCCAATGGCTGTTCGCACGACTTCGTGCAACGATAACAATTCGCATAGTCGATATGGCTGACCATCGGGATCAGCTGGGCAAAGCCGCGGCGCTGCACGACTTTGCTCCCCGTGAGCGACAGCGCCCCCATCGTCCGCCCATGAAACGCGCCGAAGAAGGCAATCATGTGCTGCCGGCCGGTGTGATAGCGGGCCAGCTTAAACGCCGCTTCGACCGATTCGGCGCCGCTGTTGGTGAAGAA
>JALORD010000295.1 GCA_025459145.1 Pirellulaceae bacterium
TCGGGATCGCCGCCGTGGAGCTTCGCGGTTTCCGTGAGGACGGCTTCGTCGATGCGGGCGTGCGCCTGGGCGGTTGGCGCCAGAATCTTGTCGGCTTCGACGGCGGCGATTTTCCTTTCGAGTCCCTCGATCGCATCGGCCTGTTCCTTGGCCTGCGCCTGCGCTCGCGCAAGCGCTTGAGCAGACTTTTTGTCGGCGGCCTTGTCACCGGAGGGAGGCGTCGCCTTGAGTCGCTCGATCTCGCCCTGCCTTTCGGCGAGCCGCTCCCGCGCATCTGGAAGGGCTGCCAAACTCTCGCGATAGTCGACCAGTTTATGGACGAACTTGTACAGCCGGCTTAGCTCCGCAACGGGATTGGCCCGGAAGGCTTTCGCGTCGGCGAAGTGCTTGTACCCATAGATGATCATCCCGAACTGGGTTCCCCAGTCGCCCAGGTGGTTGTCGCTGATCACCTGGTGGCCGAGGAAGCTGAGGATGCGGTAAATGGCGTCGCCGATGACCGTCGAGCGGATGTGGCCGACGTGCATCGGCTTGGCGACGTTGGGCGACGAGTAGTCGATGACGATCGTCCGAGCGGGCGACGCCGAGGTGATGCCAAGCCGTTCGTCGTGGACCGCCGCATTCAACAGTTCGGCCAGCTTGCTATCGAGGATCCGTAGGTTGATGAATCCCGGACCGGCAATTTCGGGCGGCGAGCAGAGATCGGCGAGTTTGGCTTCGCCCACGATCTGACTGGCCACGTCGCGCGGCGGTTTTCCAAGCGTCTTCCCGAGCGGCATGGCAAAGTTCGCCTGGTAGTCGCCGAACTTGGCGTCCTGCGCCGGGCGAATCATTCCCAAAAGTTCCGCAAGTTTCGCGTCACTGCCGGCGAGCGGGGCCAGGACAGGGCGAAATCGTTCTTTGAGCTGAGCGAGCAGGTTCACGGGGAAGGGCAGGGGCTGGGGGCTAGGGCTGGGTCGAGGCAGGCTTGATTGTACGCGAAGTGGCTGTTTTGCCGAGGTTGGTTGTAGGCCCCGCTTGCCGAGAGGGGCCTCGAGCGGCGAGTGTGGCCCAGGGTTCCGGTGAGGGGCGATCACGCCCCTTAGCGTCATCAGGCCCGGCGCTTACGCCGGGTTAGCAATGGCCTATTTTCGTTCTCGCGAGCAAGTTTTGCGGGGCTTTTCCTTTGTGGCTCTAGACGACGGTTCACTTGAAGCGGCCGAGAAGCCCCATGAATGGGGTTCAAGAGCTTGGCCCCGCCGTTAACGGCGGGTCTCTTGGCGAAAGCCCCGTGAACGGGGCTCGCTGGCGCCGGCCTCTGACGGTCAACCTTAATGCTTCTCGCGAGGTCAGCTCGCGTCGAGCTGCTGAATCGCGGCGATCAGCCGGTCGGAGATATCCTGCAGCCGCTTGACGTCGGTCACTTTGGCGCCGGTTCGCTGGTCGGTGACGTAAAACACGTCGACCACCTGGTCCAGGTGCGTGCCGATCTTGGCCTTGCTCACCGAGAGCCCCAGTTCGAAGAGCGCAAGGGCGATGGCGTAGAGGAGCCCCAGCCGGTCGTAAGCAAACACCGCCAGGATCGTGAATTTCTCGGCCGTGCTATTGTCGAAGGTGACGCGCGTGGGGAGGTGCTTGATGGCGGCATCGGCCGCTTGCGAACGGTCTTGCCAAAGGCGGCGAAACGTCGGCGGCCGGCCGGTTTTGTCCTTGAGGGCGGCGACCAGCTTCCGGCTGATCTCATCGATTCGCTCGTCGGGCGGGGCCTCGGCAAAATCCTGATCCTGCACGTAGAAGCGATCGAGGACCATGCCTGCCGCGAGCGTGTTGATCTCGGCCGAGAGAATCTGCTGCCGAGAGGCGGCCAGGGCGCCGGTCAGCTTGTGAAAAATGCCGGGGCTGATTTCTTCGTAGGTGCCGATCGTGTACTCGACGGCTCTCCGTTCCGGACGATGAACTCCCCAGGCCACTGCTTCGTGATGCGGCAGGTGCCGCAGGCGATCGAGCCGCTCGACGATCTGCTGCGGCGTCTCGGCAAAGAGCAGGCTGGGCGGGAGCGTGATGATCTGCGATTCCCACCAGCCGACTCCCTCGAGCCGGCGGGCAAGGCTCATGATCTCCTCGCGCCGCGTGCGGACCCGCTGGCTGGCGGCGTCCTGCACCGACTCGCTGGCGAGCAGGCTGCTCGTGTGGCGGTAGAGGTCGGTGAGCAGCTCGCGCTTCCACTCGTTCAGCACGCCCGGGCCGACCCCCGCCAAATCGGCCAGTGTGAGCGTGTAGAGCATCTTCAGCCGCTCGGGCGAGCCCACCTCGACGGCAAACTGCACGACGACGTTTTCGTCGTGGATGTCGTGCTGCTGGGCCAGATGCGACATCCGCAGGTGTTTGTGGACGAGAAATTCCAGCGTTTCGCGGTCCTGCGGCGAGAGGTTGAGACGGCTGGCCGTTTCGCCGGCCAGACGGCGGCCAATTTCGCTGTGGTCCTCGACGTAGCCCTTTCCCAGGTCGTGGATCAGGGCCGCCAGGTGCAAAAGGCCTTTGCTCTTAATCGAGCGATACACTTCGCCGGGAATCGACGAGTCCTGCTGCAGCTTTGTCAGTTCGTCGACGACGCGGAGCGAGTGTTCGTCGACCGTGTAGCGATGATAGGCGTTGAACTGGAGCAGCCCGCGGGCATGGGTCATGCCTGGGATGATCTGCTCGAGCACCCGCAATTCGTGCAGTTTGCGCAAAAGTTCCGGCAGACGGGTCGGCTGCGAGAGAAGCGATAGGAATCGCTCGGTCACTTGCGCCGGCAACGGCTCGTCAGGATTGGCGGGACCGCGCTCGGTCATCGCGGTGCGAATCGCCCGCCAGGTGTCGTGAGCGATCCGCTTGTCGGTCAGGTTCGCGAGGTCGAGCAGCCGCAGCACTTCGGCCAGATCGCCCCGCAATTTAATGAGGCCCTGCCGCGTGGCGGAGATCATTGTCGGACCGATCCGAAAATCGCGCTCGAACTGGTGGCTGAAGAGCGGCTCGGTCAGCCAATTCCAGAAGAGGCGGGGGCGAGCCCCTGCGGCAAAGTGCGAAGCGACTTCGCGAACTTCGGTCGTGTGCTGGAAGTAATCGCGCATGAACTGCTCGACCGGCAGCAGTCCCAGGGCCGGTTCGTAGCGGCGGGCTTCGGCCAGGCGGAGTTGTTCGGCCCGTTCCAGGACATCGTTGGCCTTGCCGGCATGAAAGTGCAGGTCATTCCGCAGCCAGAGGAGGAAGTCGCGGGTACGGCGGAGAATCCGCACATCCTCCTTGGTCAGATGCCCTGCCTGATGCAGACCGTCGTAGTCCTGCTCGCCGTAGCGGATGAATCCGAGCCAGCGAATGAGCTGCAAATCGCGCAGGCCTCCGCGGGACCGCTTGACGTTGGGCTCAAGCAGGAAGTTGGTCTCACCATATTTGGTCCTCTCTTCGCGGCGGGCCGCTTCGGTGGCGGCGAGCAGGCGACGCCACCGGCGGCGGACCATCCGGCGGAATCGGCCGTCGAACCGCTCGTAGAGGCTGTCGTCGCCAAAAATGGGACGGGCCTCGGTTAGCGACGTGAGGACCGTCGCGTCCTCGACCGCCATCGTGCAGGCCTGGCTCGGCGTGCGGGCCGAAAAGCCGACGTCGAGCGCGAGGTCGTAGAGGAACTGCGTAAACGGGCGCACCAACGGGACAATCGCCTGTTCGCTGCTGAACGGGTGCAGCAGCATCAGGTCGAGATCGGAATAGGGGGCCATCTCGCGGCGGCCGAAACCGCTATGTGCCAAGAGTGATACCGACGGCTCGATCCGCTGCCGCGTGGCGGAATCGAGTTCAGCCAAGGCGGCCTGAAATAGCTCCAGCACAATTCCTTCGAGCAGGTCGGTAAAGTGGGCACAAACCTGCACGCCGGGCGATCCGCTGGCATGCTGCCGCTCGAGTTTTTCGCGCCCCTGCTGCAGCCGCTCGCGGGCTGAGACGACAGCCGGGTGTAAACGGTAAGAATTCAACGAACGGCAATTTCGGCAGGCTGGTCAAGGCGGAAATGGATAACTCGTTCCCGAGGTTCCTAGAGAGGGAGTGGAAATGACCAATGACCAAGCAGCAATGACCAAACAAATTCCAAGGACCAATTACCAAAATTTTGGCCAAAACACACCACGGCCGGAACGCCAGCCCTCGGCTGTGAGCTGGATGGCGTCGCCCGTCATTCGAGCCTTGGGATTTGGTCCTTGTTTGTGATTTGGTGCTCGGTCATTGGTGCTTTGATCCTCGTCAGGAGGCCACCCTCATTGATCCCTTAGAGCGCGTCTTCGCCCGTTTCGCCCGTGCGGATGCGTACGACGTCGGACAGGTCGGAGATGAACAGCTTGCCGTCGCCGATCTGGCCGGTTTGGGCGGCCCGCATGATCGTGTCGATCACCAGGGCCAAGTTGGCGTCGGAGCAGACCACTTCGACCTTCACCTTGGGGACGAAATCGACGGCGTATTCGGTGCCGCGATACATCTCCGTGTGTCCCTTCTGGCGGCCGAACCCGCGCACTTCGCAGATCGTCATCCCATGGACGCCGCGCTCGGTGAGGGCGTTCTTCACGTCCTCCAGCTTGAAGTGGCGAATGATGGCTTCAATTTTTTTCATGGACGCTGGGCTCCAGGTGGAATTCGGACCGCTTGCCGGTCCGGTGAATCGTGAATTTCGACGGCCGCCCGGACGATGGAGAGCATCTCTCCCGGTCGGCGACGCGGCACTTGTCCGTCTGTCCCCAGCCGATCGCGGCCAGGGTTTAAAGCAATCAACAATCGGGCGGGCCGGTGCCGGCCGGCTCCCGGCGAGTGTCGCTCGGGAGCTGCGTGACACGTTGTCCGGCACCCGCCATTCCTGCAGTTTACCCGACCCTCTAGATGAAGATGTAGCCCTCTTCACCGTGCTGGCTGAGGTCCAGACCCTGCAACTCTTCGTCGCGTTTGACCCGCAGGCCCATCGTGGCGTCGAGGATCTTGAGCAGGACGAAAGTGACCACCGCGGCGAAGACGACCGTGACGAGCACGGCGACGATTTGGCCGACGATGAGCTGTGGATTGCCGTCAATGAGGCCAACCGGATTCCCGCCGCTCACGAGGGCCACGTCGGCGACTTCGCGGGTGGCAAAAACACCCGTCAAGATCGCTCCGAGTGTACCGCCAATGCCATGGACGCCGAACGCATCGAGCGAATCGTCGTACCCGAACGTGTGCTTGAGCTTGGTGCAGGCAAAAAAGCAGACGACGCCAGCCGCGGCTCCCATCGCCATGGCGGGGAGCGGCTGAACGAAGCCAGCCGCCGGCGTGATGCAGACGAGCCCGGCAACGGCGCCCGACGCTGCTCCCAGCACGCTCGGCTTGCCGCGGAGGATCCACTCCATCCCGGCCCAGGCCAGCGTCCCGGCAGCGGCCGAGAAGTGCGTCACGGCGAAGGCGCTCGATGCGAGGCCGTCCGAAGCGAGTTCGCTGCCGGCATTGAAGCCGAACCAGCCGACCCACAGCATGCCAGCGCCGAGGACCGTGTACGTCAGGTTATGCGGCGGCATCGGCTCGCTGCCGAAACCCAGCCGCTTGCCCATGACCAGGGCGCACACGAGGGCCGAAACGCCCGAGCTGATGTGTACGACCGTTCCGCCGGCAAAGTCGAGGGCGCCGCCGGCCAGACCCGGGCCAAACGCCAGGAGACCGGCATCCCAGACCCAGTGGCAGAGCGGGCAATAGATGATTGTCCCCCACAGGATCATGAACACGACCATCGTGCTGAACTTCATCCGCTCGGCGAACGCGCCGCAGATGAGGGCCGGCGTGATGATGAAGAACATGCCTTGAAACAGCATGTGCGTAAACCGCGGGATGACCCCTTCCATGGGTGTGTCAACTCGCGGCGCGTCGGTTCCGTCGGCGTTCTTGTCGACCACGAGTTGTCGCTGCACATTCTGCATGCCGAGAAATTCGGTATTGCCGATGTAGGGGCTATAGCCATCGCTGCCGCGCGTGCCGCCGAACGACAGCGAATAGCCGTAAAGTCCCCACAGGACCGTCATGAGCCCCATCAGGAAGATGCACTGCATCATCACGCCCAGGACGTTCTTCTTGCGGACGAGGCCGCTATAGAACATGGCGAGGCCCGGCGCGGTCATGAACAGGACGAGCGCCGCCGACGTGAGCATCCAGGCGTTGTGGCCGGCCAGGGCTGCTTCTTCCCCTTTGGCTTCGGCAGCGGCGAGGCGCTCTTCGATGCTCGGCGGCGTGCTGCTGGCTTCCTCTTGGGCCCGGGCAGCCGCCGGCCACGCGAGGCAGGATCCTACGAGACAAGCGCCGAGCAGCAAGGCCCGGACCATGTAGCCCGGCGCGCAAAATGAGCGCCTTACGGAGCAAACTTGCATACAGATTCCCCTAACCGCGTGAACCTGGCTCCACTCGCCAGAGTCCTTTTGCCAGGGGCCGTGTGCCGCCTGATGGCCGCCCCGCCATCCACACCGCCCGGTTACCACCCCTCGCCGGTTGGTCGAG